>NZ_JBEXWT010000051.1:0-65655 GCF_040629945.1 Kitasatospora sp. NPDC005856
ACGAGTACGAACAGGCGTACTGGGCGAGACTGGAGCAAGCCCCTCAAGCCGCCTGATCACACGATCGCGGACTCCACGGAAGTCGGGGCAGCTCAGCCGCAGCACGGGATCTTGAGCTGGGAGTAGGGAAGGGTTGTGCCGTTGAGCAGATTGATCTTTGCGTTCCAGGGATCGAAGCGCCGTAGGAGCCACTGCGGGAAGATGTGTTCGTCGGTGCGGCTCGAAGGTGAGAGCGGCACACCGCACAGGAAGCACTGGCTGGTCAGCGGCTGCTATTCGCCCAGCCGATATACGAACCGATCCAGCGCCGTTGAAGACTCGTCAGCGGACATGTGAGCTTGCTCCGCTTTGACGGACACCGTTGGTGTGGTGGTCAGGCCGCCAGGACAGTCTCGTATTCGGCGGGACTGCGGTAGCCGAGGCTGCTGTGCAGTCTGCGAATGTTGTACCAGGCTTCGATCCATTCGAAGATCGCGGTCCGTGCTGCGGCTCGGCTGGCCCAGGGGCGGTCGCCGAGCAGCTCCCGTTTGAGCGTGGCGAAGAAGGACTCGGCGAGTGCGTTGTCCCAGCATTGGCCGGTCCGGCCGACCGACAGGCGAACTCCGAACTCTGCTGCGAGAGTGGCGAATTCACGGCTGGTGTATTGGCAGCCCCGATCCGAGTGAAACACCACCGGCCCGGTCGGGCGGCGGGTGTGGCAGGCGGCCCGCAGGGCATCGGCGACCAGCTCGGTCCGCAGATGGTCGGCGGTGGCCCAGCCGACGACGCGGCGGGAGGCGATGTCGATGACGGTGGCCAGGTAGAGCCAGCCCTCGCCGGTGGGAATGTAGGTGATGTCGCCGCACCAGCGCGTGTCGAGGGCCGCAGGGTGGGGCTGGAAGTCGCGCAGGACCAGGTCCGGCCGGGTGCCGGCGCGAGGGTCGGGGATCGTGGTGCGCTGACGCGGTCGCCGGTGGCGGCCCTCGAGGCCCGCCTGGCGCATCAGACGTGCGACCCTTCGCCGGCCACACCGCTGGCCGTCGCGGTGTAGGGCGGCGTGGACGCGCGGGGCGCCGTAAGTGCCACTGGAGGTCTCGTGGACCTTGGTGATCTTCTCGGTCAGTTCCGCGTCGCGCACGGCGCGGGGGCCGGGGGTGGCGGTTCGGCGGGCGTAGAAGGCGGCTCGGGAGACCTGGAGCAGTTCGCACGCCCGTTTGACGTTGTGACCTGCCTGCTTCTCCGCCTCGATGAACGGGTGCACCGTCACCGGGTCTCCGTCGCGAAGAAAGCCGTGGCCCGCTTGAGGATGTCCACGTCCTCACGCAGCCGGCGGTTCTCCCGCCGCAGCCTCGCGAGCTCCTCGCGCTCGTCGCCGGTCAGGCCGTCGCGCTCGCCGGCATCGACCTCAGCCTGCTTCACCCAGTCCCGCACCGCAGTCTCGGTGAGGTCGAAGTCCTTGGCGACCTGACCGACCGAGCGGTCACCGCGTCGGCACAGCTCGACGATCTCCGCCTTGAACTCGGACGTGAACGAGCGGCGAGGGCGTGGCTTCTTCTTCCCCATGCTCTCCATGATGGACATCATCCTTACCGGGGCCGAAGCCCCTGATCAGGGGTGTCCGTCAAAGCGAATCAAGCCCAATGGGATGAGATTACTGATCATGTGGTGGCGATCCGAGGGGCCGGTCAGCCGTCTGCCACTGCCCACTTGGCGGCGGTGTCGCCGAGCTGGCTCCGCCGGATGGCGAGGACCGCTTCGAGCTCGGTGTGGGCAGATTCCGCCTCGCCGTGGTCGAAGAGGGTACGGGCGAGGTGGTGGCGGAGGGCCAAGGTATCGGGGTGGGTATCGCCGAGCCGGCTCCGCCGGGCGGCGAGGGCTGCTCTGAGCTCGGCAAAGGCCGCCGCCTGCTTGCCCTGGCCGAGCAGGACACGCGCGAGGTTGTGGCGAGTGGTGAGGGTGGCGGAGTGGGCGTCACCGAGGTGGGCCCGCCGGATGGCGAGGACAGCTTCGAGCTCGACGCGGGCGGCCTCGGCCTCGCCGTGGTCGAAGAGGGCACAGGCGAGGCTGTGCCGTGTGGCGAGCGTATCGGGGTGGGTGTCGCCGAGCTGGCTCCGTTGAAGAGCGAGTACTGCTTTGAGTTCGCCAAAGGCAGCTTCCGCATCCCCGTGGTCGAACAGCTTCATGGCAAGGTTGCGGTGCATAGCAATGGTCGCAGAGTGGGTGTCGCTGAGCCGGCTGCGTTGAAGAGCGAGTACTGCTTTGAGTTCGGCAAAGGCAGCTTCCGCATCCCCGTGGTCGAACATCGCCACGGCGACGTTGTGGCGGGCGGTGAGGGTGTCGGGGTGGGTGTCGCCGAGCTGCGCACGCATCGTTGCGTGGACTGCCTCGAACTGGCCAAGGGCTGCCTCCAGCTCGCCCCGGGCGAGCAGGACACGGGCGAGTGAGTGGCGGGTGTTGAGGGTGTCGGGGTGGGTGTCGCCGAGGAGGTTCCGCTGGATGGCGAGGATCTCCTCGTACTCCATGCGGGCGGCCTCGGCCTCGCCATGGTCGAGGAGGGTACGGGCGAGGTGCTTGCGAAGGGTCAAGATATTGGGATGGGTGGCGCCGAGCTGGCTTCGCCGGATGGCGAGGACCGTTTTGAGTTCGGCTAGGGCCGTTGCCGTGTCTCCGTGGTCGAACAGCGTCACGGCGACGTTGTGGCGGGCGGTGAGGGTGTTGGGGTGGGTGTCGCCGAGCTGCGCACGCATCGTTGCGTGGACTGCCTCGAACTCGCCAAGGGCTGCCTCCAGCTCGCCCCGGGCGAGCAGGACACGGGCGAGTGAGTGGCGGGTGTTGAGGGTGTCGGGGTGGGTGTCGCCGAGCTGGCTCCGCTGGA
Organism: Kitasatospora sp. NPDC005856; assembly: GCF_040629945.1. NCBI lineage: Bacteria > Bacillati > Actinomycetota > Actinomycetes > Kitasatosporales > Streptomycetaceae > Kitasatospora > Kitasatospora sp. NPDC005856. The sequence continues at coordinate 2,855 of NZ_JBEXWT010000051.1, forward strand.
TGGCGAGGATCTCCTCGAACTCGGTGCGGGCGACCACCAGGTCTCCCTGCTCACAGAGAACCGTGGCAAGGCTGTGACGCGTGGCGAGGGTGTCGTGGAGTCGACCTTCCGGGACGGCGAGGATCGCTTCGAATTCGGTGCGGGCCGCCTCCAGTTCCCCTTGGCGCTGGAGTGCGCGGGCGAGTTCGTGGCGGGTGGAGAGTGTGTGGAGGTGAGTGTTGCCGTACTGTTCGCGCTTGATCGCGAGGACTGCTTCGAGTTCGGCGCGGGCCGCTTCCGGCTCGCCCTGATCGAGCAGGAGCAGGGCGAAGTGGTGGCGAGTGGTGACCGTACTGGCATGACTGTCGCCCCACCGCTCGCGCTGGATGGCGAGGAGTGCCTCGAACTCGGTGCGAGCCTGATTCTGGAGGCCTTCGACGTGCAGGTGCCGGGCGGCCCGGTCGACGCTTCCGGCAAGGCCCAGGAGAGCGGTTTCGGTGACGTCGCTGATTTCGGCCCGGTGAAAGGCGTCGAGGATGTGCGGGGCCAGAAGCCGCCACACGGCCCAGTGCTCCGGTTCCTCCGGTTCCCCTGTCTCGTCCGCGAGTGCTGCGGCGGTCAGGATGCCGGTGGCGGCCGTGACAGTGTCAGGGGTGCGGGAGGCATCACGGACGAGCGGGTGCATACGCAGCACCGGGGGCGTGCCCGGGACGGGTTCGGGCAGGTCGACCAGGCCGAGGGCGGCGAGGGCGGTGAGGTGCTGCCAGACGGTGGGTCCGTCGAGTGCGGCCAGTGCGCCGGCGTCGGCGAGGCGGTCAGGGGTGAGCAGGTGGGTGTAGGGCAGGTCGGCGTCGGCGAACGAGGCGATGAGTCTCAGGAGAGGCCGGGCACGGGTGTGGCCACGTTGTTGGAGCAGGTCCACAGACATTGTCCAGGCGCGGGCGAGAGCATGCCCTGGTTCCGGTAACTCAAGACCTTCCTCCCAGGCCCGCTGGTACTCGGTGTAGGTGGTGAGGGTGCCGCGCGCCCGAAACGGTGGGGGCGTCCGGTTGGCCTGTGCGAGGTACGTGCCGGCCAGGCGCAGGGCGAGCGGGAGACCGCCCAGGCGCGCAGCGAGGGCTTGGGCCTCGGCTTCGGTGCCGGCGCCGTCCGGGGCGTGGTCGCGCAGGACACGGGCAGCGTCGTCAAGGCGGTCACCGGTCAGAGGCTGCAGGAGGTGGACCCGGGCCGCGGGTCCCCAGGTGTCCGGAGTGCTGTCGCGGGAGGTGACCAGGACGGCGCCACGGCCAGCAGCGGGCCTGATCCAGCCGGTGCCGGCGTTCAGCGCGCCCGGGCCGTCGAGCAGGGTCGGGTCGTCGGCGTTGTCGACGACCAGCAGCCATGGCGCATCCATGCGCGTCAGATGGGACCACAGGAGGTCGGCGGTGTCGCCGCGGTCGAGTTCGCCCGCATTGGCGCCGGCCTGGCGGGCGACAGCACGCAGGGCGGCTTCCAGGGCGGGGCCGTTGCGCGCATCGACCCACCAAACCCGGCACCCGGCGGCGCTCCGGCGGGCAGCGATCTCCAGCGCGACAGCGGTCTTCCCGCACCCGCCCATCCCGCACAGCACCAGCACCCGCTCCTTCGAGGCTGCCAGCTCGGCTTCCAGCCGCACCAGTATGTCCTCACGGCCTCGAAGTGGTCGGCCCGCATCCCGCAGGCCCAGCGGCGGCGAGACCGTCACCGGCGTCGCTGCCGCAGCCGGTGCCTGCATCACTATGTCAACGCACCCTGCCTGCACAACAGCGCCATGCACAGTACCGTCGATCAGACGGTTGCTCACATGCGTGCCGCCGGTCAGCGGGCCGGAACGCATGCCCCCTCCGTTCGTCCCGGCCATCCGCCCGTACTCGCCACCACTCACCCAGACCCCCAGCCGGCCCCCGCGGATTCAACGGCACTCATCCTTGCTTGCTTCGGGGCCGGCGGACGACGGTCCACGGATCTACCCGGCAACCAGCCGAACCGCACCCTCGCAGTACCGACGAGAACAGCACCCGGTGTGGCAAACACCTGGGCCAATCCCCGTACGGCTGAAGCAAAGGACACTCCCTCCCTCGCGGCAGTACAGGTCGGCGGGCCCCGCAGCCCTGAGCTTGGCGTTTAACCTTGCAGGTCACCCGACCTGCTGATCTGCGGTTCTTCCCGAGACAGCGGAGGCGGCCGTTCTCCACGCTTCGAGATGTCGAGTCACGAAGCGCGAGAGAGAACGGCCACTGCCTATGAGTATCCCGGTCGATGCGCCCGAAAGTGCGGCATTGGATGTCTTGTCCCGCTTTCGGGTTGAGTTCTACGAGTGCCTTTACGCCCGCCAGGACTCGCTCTTCGAGCTCACCGACGCGGTGCTGTGCACGGACGGGCCGGTGAAGACGCTGGTCGAGCGTCGCGGGCCCCCGAGCACCGGCGCGGGCACGGAGCCCTGTATGCCGCGCTGGACCAGGGCTGGTGCGAGCCCGCCCGCCTGCGCCGCACCCTGGCCGGCCTGCCGCTGCCCCGCGCGGCCGACGGACGGATCGTCCTGGCCGTCGACGTGAGCAACTGGCTCCGGCCCGACGCCCCCACCAGCGACGACCGGCTGTTCTGCCACGTCTACGGGCGCGGAGACCGCAGCAAGGACCAGCTTGCCCGGCTGGCCGTACTCCTTCGTCGCGGCCCTGGAGACCGGCCGGACCTCCTGGACCGCGCTACTGGACGCCGTGCGTCTCGGGCCCGCGGACGACGCAACTGCGGTCACCGCCGACCAACTTCGCGACGTGGTAAACAGGTTGAGACAGGCCGGTCAGTGGCACGATGGCGACCCTGAGATCTGGGTCGTCCTGGACTCCGGCTACGACGCCGCCTACCTCTCCCACGCGCTGGCGGACCTGCCGGTCGTGCTGGTAGGGAGACTGCGCTCGGACCGCGTGATGCTCCGCGACGCCGGGCCCGCCCGCTCCGGTCCGAAGGGCGGCCGGCCCCGTAGACACGGGGGTGTCCTGTCCTTCGCCCGGCCCGACAGCTGGCATGAACCCGAGGTCACCACGCTCACCGACACCACCCGCTACGGCGAGGCCGAGGTGATGGCCTGGGACCGGATGCACCCCCGGCTCGCCCACCGCGGCCCCTGGCTGGACCTCGCCGAGGACGAACTGTCCGTATTTCACGGCACGTTGATGCGCTTGAAGGTGGAGCGTCTGCCCGGAGACCGCGCCCCGAAGTCGGTCTGGCTCTGGGTCTCGTCAACCGCCGCCACGTCGGCGGACGTGGACCGCTGGTGGCAGGCGTTCCTCCGCAGATTCGATCTCGAACGCACCTTCCGGCTGATGAAGCAGACCCTCGGCTGGACCGCTCCGAAGATCCGCCACGCCGACAGCGCCGACCTGTGGACCTGGCTGGTCATCGCCGCCCACACCCAACTCCGCCTGGCCCGCCCGCTCGCCGAGGACCTACGCCGCCCCTGGGAACGCCCAGCCGGGCCCCGCAGGCTCACCCCCGCCCGGGTCCGACGGGGGTTTTGCAACATCCGCGCGACCGCGGCCCGTCCAGCGGCCGCACCGAAACCCTCCCGGTCGGGCCCGGGACGGCCACCCGGCTCGAAGAACAAGCAACGCGCCAGGCACCACGACGTCGGCAAAACCGTTAAACGCGCCAAAACGATCAAGAACGCCAAGCTCACCAGGGCTAAACGCCAAGTCGGGTCGTGACTACCGCTATGCGGCGAGCGGCAGGTCGTCGTCGCCACGGGGGAGGGCTCGGAGCCGGTTCGGTTGGGCTTGGTCGAGGGCTCGGGCGAGGGCGTTGACGGCTTGGTCGGCGGAGTCCTTGAAGAGGTGGCCGTAGAGGTTGATGGTGGTGGCCAGGGTGGAGTGGCGCAGGGGCTTGGAGACGATGGCGATGGGGATGCCTTCGGCGATCATGATGCTGGCGGCGGTGTGCCTCAGGTCGTGCAGCCCGATCCGGGGGAGTGCGAGTTCGGCGGTGCGTTTGCGGAGCTGGTCGAGGACCCACTGCGGCCGCAGGGGGCGATCCGTCCGCGTGGGCGAAGACCAGGCCCTCCAGCTGGCCTTCGGGGTGGGCGGTCATCTGGAGGTCGGCCTGGTGGTGGAGGGCGGTCATGACTCTGGGGGAGAGGCTGATCCAGGCGCGGTTGGCTTCGGTCTTGGGCTGGTTGAAGTGGAGGTCGCCGTTGTCGATCGCGGACAGGGTCCAGCGGACGTAGAGCTTGCGGTCTATGAGGTGGACGTCCGGCCAGTGCAGGGCGAGGACCTCACCGCGGCGCATGCCGGTGCCGAGAAGGACCTCGAACAGGTCGGCCAGCTGGTCGGCGTACTGCTCCGCGTTGTGCCGCAGGAACGCCGCGGCCTCCTTCGGCGTCCAGCACGTGCGCTCCTGCGTGCGGGGCTTGGTGGGTACGCAGTGCTCGGCCGGGTTGAACTTCAGGCGCCAGGAGCGCACCGCGTGGTTCAGCGCGTTGCGCAGCGTCGAGACGTCCCGGTAGAGCGTGACCCTGCCCCGGTCGGCCTTGCGTTGCGCGGCCATCCAGTCCTCGATCTGCTTCGGCCGCAGGTCCAGCAGCCGGCAGCGCCCGAACGCGGGGACCAGGTCCCTCTCCACGTAGGCCTTGTAGCCGGCGTAGGTGTTCGCGGTGAGCTCATCCTTCCTCGCCGCCAGCCACTCCCGGAGGTACTGGGCCACGGTGGTACGGCGCTCCTCGTACGCCCCGCTCAGCTCACCCTCCAGCTCCTGCGCAGCCTCGGCCTCCGTCGCGAACCCGCCCCGCCGCCGGGAACGCCGCCGGCCGTCCTCCGGCGCCAGGTCGACCAAGTACGTCCACGACCCGTGCTCCGCCTCCTCCAGCAACCGCACACACCATGCTCCCAACTGCTTCCCGCCCTCGTCCCGGCACCCACACGGCCGGTACACCCTGCCCCGCTGCGCACGCTGTCCCATGAGCTTCCCCTTCTCCCGGACTGGGTAGTGAATCTGGGACCAGAGTGGCTGCTGTGTTGGGTGTGGCGGCAGAGCGCGTTGGGCAGTGCGTGAAGCACTCAGAGGGCGTTTGGTGTAGGCGGATTGCCCTTTATGCCCTAGTAGGTTCCCCGCCAGGTTGGTGTGGTCTCGTCCGTTATGCGCTTGGTGAGGTTGTCGATCGAGGCGATGTGGATCATGGCTTCGGAGCTGGCCGGCAGGGTCTCGTAGTCGCGGGCCAACCGACGGCGTTGCATGATCCACCCCAGACTTCGTTCGACTACCCACCGCCTTTTCACCACGTGGAATCCGGGGACGTCGGACTTCCGGTGAACGACCTCGACGTCGATGCCCAGGCTTGCGCCGTGCTCGATCATGGCGTTCTTGAAGCCGGTGTCGACCCAGCTCTTGGAGATGCTGGGATAGGTCTTCTTGGCCTGGTCGAGGAGGCGTATTCCCAGGGCGTTCTCGGACAGGCTCGCGGCGGCGACGGTGACGACGAGGATGAGTCCGATGGTGTCGGTGAGGATGCCTCTCTTCCGGCCGACGATCTTCTTCGCGGCGTCGGTTCCCTGGCTGCTCAGGGGCACGTTGGTGGAGGTCTTCACGCTCTGCGTGTCGATCACCGAGGCGGTCGGCTCGGGCTTGCGCCCTTCCTTTGCCCGGGCCAATCCAGTGAGGTCGTAGTTGAGTTGGGCGAAGATCCCCTCGTCGCGCCAGGCGGCGTAGTAGGCGTAGACGGTGCCGCGGTTCGGGAAGTCGTGCGGGAGGTACTTCCAGGGGATTCCGGTGCGGTTGACGTAGAGGATCGCGTTGAACACGTCGCGCAGTTCGACCTTCGCCGGCTGGCCGGTCGGCCGACGGTCAAGCCGGGCCTTTCTCCATGCCGTCAGAATCGGCTCGATCAGGGCCCATCGGGCGTCGGACAGATCGCTTGGGTACGGCTTACGCTCGGCCATGACACAGCGTCAGCACTGATGGGGCGGAGGATCCCGTTCCACTGCCAGATCGGCGTTTCTATGACTTCTTCAAACCAGACGGACTTCAGGACACAGATATGGGCGAGACGGACAGCCGATCCTCCGATCGAAGGGTGGATGTTATTCACCTATCGGACATAGCGTAATCAAAGCGTCGTGACCATAAGCCATTCATGGGATCAGAACTGCCAAAACGCCCACTTAGAAGGTCTTGCGTCAGTGCTGTCGCGGGATGGGCAGGGGATCGTGGTGGTGTCAGATCAGTGATCGATTCTCGCGGTGGAGTTCCGCGGATCCCCATTCGAGGCGGACCACGCCGTCGGCCAGGGAGCAGGCGTAGGCGACGAGGACGAGCATGGCGTCCGGTGAGAGGCGCGCGAGATCCGTATGGGGCTCGTCCTCGTCCGGCAGGTCGATGCCGAGATCCAGCTCTTCCTGGCGCGGGTCGGGACCATGCCTGCGGATGAGGTCAGCGCGAAGCCCTGACGCACTGTGGAGCCTGGCGGCAGTCACGGGCACGTCCTTCTTCGCGTACCGGTAGGGGTAGACGACATGGTCAGCGACCACTGCGACGGTACGCGCCTGGAGGCGCACCAGCTCGACGCTGGGAAGCTGAGAAAGGCCGGCTGACAGTTCCTCGTACTGTGCGGCGTAGAGCCCGTGCCCGTACGCTTCGAGCGTCTGCGTGTGAACGCCTTCGTGGCCGCCTTGGGCACGTTCGTGGGCTCGGACAAGGCATGCGGGCACGGTTGTCGTGATCTCGGAGGCGAGGGGGCCGACGACCGTGCGCGCCCACGGACTGGCGGAGTTTGCGTCCGACATGAGAATCCCCGATCGATCGTCCTATGACCAACCTCAGGGTCTGACAGTCCGCTGATCGGCACGGTGGATCAAGGGCGCATTGGGGGATCTCAAGGTGCACGGAGCAGGGAGCGCTACGTGGTGAGGCTGGGGATGGGGCGGTGGATCTGCGCGGCCGGTTCGGGGCGCATCTCGTGTACGACGCCCCTGGCGCAGCGGAGAGCGGACTGTCTGACGCGGATATCCAGGTGGGGCTTCGGCATCCATGGCGGGTGCATGTCAGGGCGGCGCCCGGACGACGTCCTACGCGGAGGTTTGAGGCTGCGGTCGTGTCGGCGTCCCGGAATACGCTAGGCGGCCATGGACTGGCTGGAGCGGGTGGCGAAGCTGAGACGGTGGACGAACAACGATATTCGGGCGCCGCACAAACCGCTGTTGCTGCTGTACGCGCTGGGCAGTTTCCAGCGCGATGCCGATGGCGAACTGAGGTACAGCGCTGTCGAGGAGGAGTTGAAGCGGCTGCTCGAAGAGTACGGGCCGTCGCATCCGACGACTCCGGCGTACCCGTTTCACCATCTGGTCAGTGACGGGGTGTGGGAAGTCAGGACCGATCACGGGGCCGGGAGCCCTGGAAGCGGAGTGCGGGTTCTCCGTTCTAGCGGCGCGACCGGCAGGCTCGTACCCGAGTTGCGAACGGCTCTGAGGAAGGAGCCGGCGCTCCTGGAGCGTCTGGCGCGGGTGCTCCTGGATTTCCACTTCCCGCCATCGCTGCATACCGACCTGTGCGAGGCCGTCGGACTCGACCTGGACCTGGCCGAGGCCGAGGGTGTGACCGGAGCCCCGGGCCGGGCAGAGCGGGCGGCGGGACGCCAGCGGGATCGGCGAATGCGTGAACTCGTCCTGACTGCCTACGAGTTCCAGTGCGCCTTCTGCGGCTATGACGGGATGCTGGGGGCGAGCACGGTCGGCCTGGAGGCCGCGCATGTGCGCTGGTGGTCGTACGACGGGCCGGACGAGGTCGACAACGGCCTGTGCCTGTGCTCCCTGCACCACAAGCTCTTCGACAAGGGCGTCCTGGGACTGGGGGAGGGGCGCCGCATACTCGTCTCACAGCGCTTCGTCGGGCGTAGTGAGGCCAGCAGGCAGCATGTGCTCGCGTTGGCCGGACGGCTGGTCATCGGCCCGCAGGCGGGGATTCCGTCGGTCGCGGGCCGGCACCGGCAGTGGCATGCCGAGCAGGTCTTCCGGGGCGAGCCCCGGGAGCCCCTGATCCCGGCGCATGCTGGTTGAGGGAGGCTGTCCGTTCGCCGACCAGTCGGTGTTGACCACGTGCTGTCCAACTCTGTTCCGCACGGCTTGTTTCCGGCCGTGCGGACCGGACGGCACCAGGCCCACCAGGTGGAGTCAGTGGGTGGTCGTCAGCCGTGGCGGCCGTGCTCCATTGTGATCTGGCCTGCCTGCTGCCTGACCAGATCCCGCAGCTTGGTGCGCGTCTCGGGGTCCGTCGAGTACACGACCGTGCCGATCATTCCGCGGGTGAGCAGCACCTTGTAGGTGTTGCGGATCAGGCGGTCGATGTCGGCGTCGGTGGTGGACTTGCGGAAGACAGGGTCCTTGGATGCCGTCCGGTCGGTGATCCAGCGGTCGGTCCGCCAGACGAGGTCCGGCCCGAGGATGACGCCGCTCCAGTCGTACTCGAAACCCTGGGCGGTGTACACGCAGCCGACCTGGCCGAAGCCGGCCGGGTCGGTGGCCCACAGCGCGGCCGGTGGGGCGCCGGCGATCGAGCGGTCGCCGTACACGTTCCAGGGACGGGCCCAGTCGCCGATGTGTACGTCGAGGGGGAGCGGGTCTCCCGGGGCGACCTTCGTGGTCCACTTCCAGCAGTAGCCGGCCGACATGCGGGCGCCGTATCCCTCCGCGCGCCGGGCGTCGAGGAAGGCCTCCAGCTCCTGGGGGCTGTCCACGACTTCCAGGGCGACCTTGCCGTCGGGCTCCCAGTCAAGGGGGCCGCCGGGTTCGAGGTCCAGGAGGCGCACCACCCAGTGCAGGTAGGCGTCGCTGCCGCCGCAGCGGAACTGGCTGTCCAGTTCGACCACCTGGCAGTTCAGGCCCTTCACGGCCGCGGCGGCACGGATCTGGGCCACGGTGCCCATCTCGCCCGGCCGGACCACCTGGTGCTCGTCCAGCAGGAACACCGGTACCCGGGCGGCGTCGATCAGCTCCTCGATCTGGGGCTTGCCGGTGCGCTGGGCGGCCCGGGTGTAGCGGTTCGCCGACGTCTCCCGGATCCGGTGGGCCTCGTCGCAGATCAGCACGTCCAGCCCGTTGCGCTCCGCGGTCATGAAGCTGTTGAAGTACTTGAACAGCTCCTGCACCTGCTTCTTCCGCGCTCCGGCCATCCGACGCATCGTGGTGGTGAACGAGCTGGATCCGGTCGTGTGCAGAGCCGTGACACCGCGCCGGTACAGATCGCCCAGGAGGGACAGCGCGATGACGCTCTTCCCGGTCCCCGGGCCGCCCGTGATCACGACGACCTCCTTGTGATCGGACTGCTGCGCCTGACGGACCGCTCGCAGCACCAGCTCGTAGGCGACCCGCTGCTCGTCCAGCAGGACGAACTGCTCGCGCTCGCGGACCTCGTCGGCGGCCACCGCCATCAGCTGCTTGGACGGGGCCACCTTGCCCGCGAGCAACTGGTCCGCCGCCTCGGCGCCGGAGACCGGCTTCAGCTTCGAGCGGAGGTACTGGACGAACTCCCCACGGCGCTCGGCGGTGAAGAGCCGGCCGCGCTCGTCCTGCGGCACCTCGTACAGGCCCTGGACGCCGAACTCCGTCGCGTTGTGCAGGAACGCCACACCGGACAGCCGCTCGGGATGGGCGGCGAGTGCGCCGTTGAAGGAGACGAGGTAGTCGCAGTAACCGCGGACCTGCTCGATGGGGTTCAGCACCGGTCGGGTGTACGCGTCGACCCGGCAGAGCAGCGGCTCGCCGTCCTCCGAAAGCGCGCTGCTCCACTGCTTGAGCTCGACCACCACGTACGACGGTTCGCCGGTGCTCGGGTGGACGCCGGCGAGTATGACGTCCGCGCGCTTGCTGTTGAGCGGCAGCGAGTACTCGAGCAGTACCTCCACCATGCCGAGCCCGGCGTCCAGGAGCGCGTTGGTCAGGGCCGGGACGCTCCGCTCCCAGGAACGGACCTCGGACGTGCTCGGCTTGTGGCCGTGCTTGTGGACGAACTGGTCGATGAGGCGCACGAACAGTGATCCGGCCAGGCTCTCGGCGGCGACCGCGGACGCGGAGTCGCGGAACAGCAAGGAATGCTCCCAGGCAGCACGAAGTGACTCGTGCGGGTGGGGGCATGTCCCTGGAGGGAAGCCCGGCGGGCCGCGCTGATGACAGGGCCAAACCTACAACGGCAGGGCGGACCGCGGATGGGCTCCGGGCGGGTGGAGGACCGCGATGGCTGACATCGGCGACTTGAGACGGTTTCGGATCAGGCGGGCTGTCGGGGTGCCGTGTGGGCCGCGTCGTAGGTGGCGTGGGCCTTGGCGATGTCGGGGGCGTGGCGTTCGGCCCAGGTGACGAGGGTGGAGAGGGTTTCGTGGAGCTCGAGGGCCATGTCGGTGCAGGTGTATTCGACGCGGGGCGGGACGGTGGGGTAGACCGTGCGGATCAGGAGGCCCTCCCGTTCCAGCTTGCGCAGGTTCAGGGTGAGCATGCGGCGGCTGATGCCGGTGATCTGGCGCTCCAACTCGCTGAACCTGACCGGGCCTTCGGCGGCGGCGACCAGGATGCCGATGCTCCATTTGCCGGCCACGCGGTCGATGACCTCGCTGACCGTGCACGCGACGCCGCCCTGGTGGGCCGTCACATCCGTGTGACTGCGGGACATTGAAGTGCCTCCTTCCGGCCGCGGTCATGGTCACACATGATGGGCACTGTTACAAGAAGTGCCCTAAGGAGAGGTGGGCAGGCATGTCGCCTGAGGTGGTGTCGCCGGGTCGGTCGGTGTCGCGGTGGTCGGCGTTGGCCATCCTGTGCGCGGGGCAGTTGATGGTGATCCTCGACGGCACGATCGTGAACGTGGCGCTGCCGTCGATCCAGGGGGATCTCGGGTTCAGCCAGTCGAGTCTGGCCTGGGTGGTGAACGCGTACCTGATCCCCTTCGGAGGGCTGCTGCTCCTGTCCGGTCGCTTCGGCGACCTCGTCGGCCGCAAGCGGGTCTTCGTCGCGGGGCTGAGCGTCTTCACCGTGGCCTCGCTGCTGTGCGGGCTGGCGCAGAGCCCGGGGATGCTGCTGGTCTCGCGGTTCGTCCAGGGCGTGGGCGGCGCGGTGACCTCCTCGGTCACCCTCGCGGTGATCGTGACGATGTTCACCGAGCCCGGGGAGCGGGCCAAGGCGATCGGCGTCTACAGCTTCGTCCAGTCCGCCGGGGGCACCATCGGCCTGCTCGCGGGCGGTGTGCTGACCCAGAGCATCGGCTGGCACTGGATCTTCTTCGTGAACGTGCCGATCGGTGTGGTGGCCGTCCTCACGGCCGTCCGCAAGCTCGGCGCGGAGCGCGGTACCGGGCTGGGCAGGGGCACCGACGTGGTCGGCGCGGTGCTGATCACATCGGCCCTGATGGGCGCCGTCTACACCATCGTCGGGACGGCGGACCACGGGTGGGGCTCCGGCCACACCCTCGGGTTCGGCCTCGGCTCGCTGGCCCTGATCGTCGCGTTCGTGGTCCGCCAGTTGAAGGCCGAGGCTCCGCTGCTGCCGCCGCGGATGTTCCGGCTGCGCAACGTCTCGGGCGCGCTGGGCACCCACACCCTGCTGATCTCCGGCATGTTCAGCTTCCAGTTCCTGGCCGTGCTGTACATGCAGAACGTGCTCGGCTTCGACCAGGTGCGGACCGGCTTCGGCGTGGTGCCGGTGTCGGTGCTGATCGGTCTGATGTCGCTGTTCCTCTCGCCCCGCCTGATCGCGCGGTTCGGCGCCAAGCCGGTGCTGCTGGTCGCGCTGGTGCTGATGGCGATCGGGCTCGGCGCCCTGGGGCAGGTCTCGGCGGACGGCGCCTACGTCACCGACGTCTTCCCCGCCACCCTGCTGCTCGGCATCGGGTTCGGCATGGCGATGCCCGCGCTGGCCGGCCTGGCCATGTCGGGCGCGACCCCGCAGGACTCCGGTCTCGCGTCGGGCGTGTTCAACACCGTGCAGCAGGTCGGCGCCGCCCTCGGGCTGGCGATCCTCAGCACCCTGGCCGCCTCGCGCGCCGGGAACCTGATCGCCGACGGCACGGCCCCCGGGACCGCCTACACCAGTGGCTACCAGCTCGCCTTCCGGGTCGCCGCCTGCTTCGTGCTCGGCGCCCTGGTGGTCGCGGTGACGGTGCTGCGCACCCCGGCGAAGCCGCAGGCCGCGCCGGTGGCCGCGACGCGGGGGGTGAGGGACGGCGCGTCGGCCTGAGGTGCGGGCGGCCGGGCGGGTGGGCCGGGGCCTTCCGGCGTCCCGGGTGGGACGCCGGAAGGGCGGGTCAGGCGTAGCGGCGTTCGCCGGTGCCGTCGAGGGGGGACCACCACTGGTCGTAGTTGGTGGCGCCGTCGCCGAAGAAGCCGGCGTGGCCCTCGACGATCAGGCCGTTCTCCCAGTGGAAGACCTGGACGCCGCGGGCGTCGAGGACGTCGTAGGGGGAGGTGCTGCCCTCCGGGGCGCCGGGGCGGACGGCGTGGACGTGGACGACGTCCATGTTCTGGTTGCCGCTGATCATCGAGGTGAGCAGTTCGACCTCGAAGTTGCCGCCGGCGGTCTCGGTGAGGGCGCGGCGGAAGGACAGGAGGGCGTCCAGACCGACGTGCCAGCCGGCTTGGAGGTGGCGGCCGGGGACGGAGAAGCGGACGTCCTCGGACCAGTACTGGGCGGCCTCGGTGCGGTCGCAGGAGATCAGTGCGACGTAGGCCTTCTCGACCAGCTCGGGGGTGACTTCGGTCATGGGGTCGGCTCCTGTTCGTTGGTCAGCGGGCGGGTGAGCCAGCTGTGGACGGCTCGGGCGGTGGGAGCGGCGTGCTCCTCGAGGAGGGAGAAGTGGTCTCCCGGGGTCTCCCGCACGGTGGCGGTACCGGCCCAGGACGTCGCCGGGGGCGTGGTGCCGGGCAGGGTGTCGGTGGCGCGCAGGAAGAGGGTGGGGGTGGTGACGGGGCCGGGGTTCCAGTCCTCGAACACCCGGAAGTAGGCGCCCATGGCGGTGAGGGAGTGCGGCTCGGCAGTCGAGTCGTCCTCCGCCCGGCGGGCGAACAGGCCGTCGGTGAAGGCGGTGGCCAGGGTGTCGTCGGTGTCGCCCTGCAGGTAGGTGTCGAGCAGGACGAGGGCCCGCGGGCCCCGGCCGGACGCTTCGAGGCGGGCGGCCACCGCGTGGGCGACCCAGCCGCCGGAGGAGTAGCCGAGCAGGGCGACCGGGGCGCCGTCGGTGTACCGCAGGACGGCCTCGGTCTGGGCGGCGACGACCGCCTCGAGGTCCGCCGGCAGCGGGTCGCCGGGTAGGAAGCCGGGCTGCGGCAGCGCCACCACTTCGCGCAGGCCGCGCAGGGCGCCGGCGAACCGGGCGAACTGGTGCGGCCCCGAGTGGGCGACGACGGCGGGCAGGCAGATCAGCGCCGGGTCGGTCGGGCCGGCCGCGAGCCGGACGGGCCGGGGTGGCGCGGGCAGCTCGGCGGGGGTGCGGAAGGCGGGCAGGAAGCGGGAGGCCGTGCGCAGGAGGCCGATCCCCTCCAGGATGCGGCCGGTGCCGCGGGCCTGCTGGAAGAGGGCGGCGAGGGCGGTGAGGGCGGCAGTGGTGTCGATGCTGCCGGTGGTGCCGGTGGTGCCGGTGGTGCCGGTGGTGCCGGTGGTGGCGGCGGCGGTGGCGGCGTCGGCGTCGGTACCGGTGTCGGTGGGAGTCGGGGTGAGGACAGGGGCGGCGGTACGGGTGGCCAGTCGGGCGCGCAGGTGGTCGACCAGGGCCGGGAGGGTGGGATGGTCGAAGGCCACGGTGGCGGCCAGGCGCAGACCGGTGGCGGCGTCGAGTCGGTTGCGCAGTTCGACGGCGGTGAGCGAGTCGAGGCCGAGTTCGGGCAGCGAGCTGTGCTCGTCGACGACCTCGGGGGACGGGAAGCCCAGGACGGCCGCGACCTCGGTGCGCACGACGGACGTCAGGTCGGTCTCCACCGTTGCGGGGGCGGTGCCGGCGATGCCGGTGGTGCCGGGGAGGCGGTGTGCGGGGTCGGTGCGGAGCGGCACGAGGACGGGGTCCGCGGCCGCGCTGGTGAGGGCGGCGTCGAGCAGGGCGAGGCCCTGGGCGGGGGTGAAGGCCCGGACACCGTTGCGGCTGAGGCGCTCCAGTTCACCGGTGCCCGCCATGCCGCCGCCGCCCTGGTCCCAGGGGCCCCAGGCCAGGGAGTGGGCGGGCAGTCCGAGGTGCCGGCGGTGGTGGGCGAGGGCGTCCAGGAAGGTGTTGGCGGCGGCGTAGTTGGCCTGGCCGGGGGCGCCGAGTACGCCGGCGGCGGAGGAGAAGAGGACGAAGGCGGCGAGGTCGTCGCCGAGCGTCAGGTCGTGCAGGTGCCAGGCGGACCGGGCCTTGGCGTGCAGGGTGCGGACGAGCCGCTCCGGGGTGAGGGCGGAGACCACGCCGTCGTCCAGGACGCCCGCGCAGTGGACGACCGCGGTGAGCGGGTGCCCGGTGGGGACGGTGGCCAGGACGCGAGCCAGGTCGGCGCGGTCGCCGACGTCACAGCCGGCCACGGTGGCCGTGGCGCCGATCCGTTCCAGTTCGGCGGCGAGGGCGGTCAGCCGGGTGTCGTCGGCGCGGCGGCCGACGAGCAGCAGGTGCCGTACGCCGTGGGCGGTCGCCAGGTGCCGGGCGGTCAGACCGCCGAGGGCGCCGGCGGCGCCGGTGATCAGGACGGTGCCCTCGGGGGCGAAGCCCAGGCTGTCGGGGTCGGCGGGGCTGTCGGGGCCGGCGGGGCCGGTGGCGGTGGCGGGAGGGGTGAGGGGCGTCAGCCGGGGGGCGTGCGCTGCGCCGTCCCGGATCGCCACCTGGGCGGCCTCGGCGGCGACGGCCGTCGGCAGCGCCTGCCAGGACGCCTCGGTGCCGTCCACGTCCACCAGGCCGAAACGGCCCGGGTGTTCGGCGGCGGCCGAGCGCAGCAGGCCCCAGAGCGGGGCGTGGGCGAGGTCGGGGACGTCCTCGGTGGGTGAGGCGGCGACGGCGCCTCGGGTGAGCACGACCAGCCGGGAGCTCTTCCACCGGGTGTCGGAGAGCCAGGCCTGGACCAGCTCCAGCGCCCGGGACACCGGGGCCGGGTCGACGGGCTGGTGCGCGTCGAGGAACGGGACCAGGACGACGGCCTCGGCGTCGTCGGGCACGGAGTCGAGGTCGGGGGCGCGCCGGTAGCTCCCGGGCGGTGGGGTGTCGGCCGGACCGAGGACCGTCCAGGTGATCGGGTCAGGGGCGCCGGGGCCGGTGGTGGCGGCAGTGGTGGGGCCGGGGGCGGCGGTGAGCGGCTCCCAGGCGAGGCGCCGCAGGGCTGCGCGGTCGGGGCCGAGGCCCAGGGCGAGGCCCGAGGCGGCGACCGGGCGGAGGGTCAGGGCCTCGACGGAGGCGACCGGGGCGCCGGTCGGGTCGGTCAGCTCGACGGCCACCGTGTCGCCGTCCGGGGTCAGTCGGACCCGCAGGGCCCGTGCGCCGGTGCGGTGCAGCCGGACGCCGCGCCAGGAGAAGGGCAGGACGGCCGGTGCGGCCGCGCCGTCCCGGGGCAGGCCGAGGGCCTGGAGGGCCGCGTCGTGCAGGGCCGGGTGGAGGGCGAAGGTGTCGGGCGTGGCGTCGAGGGCGGTGGCGGCAGTGGCGTCGGCAGTGGTGTCGGGCAGCGCGACCTCGGCGAAGAGCTCGTCCCCGGAGCGCCAGGCGGCGCGCAGGCCCTGGAAGCTCGGGCCGTATGACAGCCCGGCCTCGGCGGGGTGCCGGTACAGGTCGGTGAGGTCGACGGGCTGTGCGCCGACGGGCGGCCAGGGGGCGTCCCGGTCGGCCGGTTCCGCCGGTTCGGCCGGGACCGCCGGGTCGGCGGGGGCCAGGGTGCCGGTGGCGTGCGGGGTCCACCGCTCGTCGGCGGCCGAGGCGGCGGCCGCATCGGTGCCGGCCGCATCGGTGTCGGATGTGTCGGTGTCGGATGTGTCGTCGACGGCGCGGGCGAAGAGGCTGAAGGTCCGTCGGCCGGTCTCGTCCGGCGGCCGGACGGAGAGCCGCAGCGGCACCGCGTCGCCCTCGGGCACCGCGAGCGGGGCCTGGACCACCAGCTCCTCCACGGCGGGGCAGCCGAGTTCGCCGCCCGCGCGCAGGGCCAGCTCGACGAAGGCGGAGCCGGGCAGGACCGCCGTGCCGCCGATCCGGTGCTCGGCCAGCCAGGGCAGGGCGCGGGCGTCCAGCGTGCCGGTGAACACCGTGCCGTCGAGGCCGGGGGCGGCGATGGCGGCGGAGAGCAGCGGGTGGTGGCGGTCGTCGCCCTGCGGAGGGCCGGCCGGCAGCCAGTACCGCAGGCGCTGGAAGGCGTAGGTCGGCAACTCGACCCGGCGGGCGCCCGAACCGGCGTGGACGGCCGTCCAGTCGACGGCGACGCCCCGGACGTGCAGTTCGGCGACGGCCGTGGTGAGGGCCTGCGGCTCCGGTGTGCCGGGACGCAGCAGCGCGACCGAGGCGCGCTCCCGATCGGTCAGGCAGTCCCGGACCAGGGCGGTGAGCGTGGCGCCGGGGCCGAGTTCGACGAAGGTGGTCACACCGTCGGCCTCCAGGCGCCGGACGGCGTCCAGGAACCTGACCGGCTGCCGGAGTTGGCGTACCCAGTACTCGGGCGAGCGCAGCTCGGCGGCGGTGGCGGTCCGGCCGGTCGCACCGGAGACGACGGGCCGGGAGGGTTCCCGGAAGGTGAGGCCCTCGGCGACCCGCCGGAACTCGTCGAGCATGCCGTCCATCCGTGGGGAGTGGAAGGCGTGGCTCACCCGCAGTCGCCTGGTGCGGTGACCGGCGTCGGTCAGCCGGGCGAGCAGCTCCTCCAGGGCGTCGGCGTCGCCGGACAGCACGACCGAGGACGGGCCGTTGACGGCGGCGAGGGCGATCCGGTCGGTGAGCAGCGGCAGGACCTCCTCCTCCGGGGCGTCGACCGCGGCCATCGCCCCGCCGTCCGGCAGCGCCTGCATCAGCCGGCCGCGGGCGGCGACCAGGGCGGCGGCGTCCGGCAGGTCGAGGACGCCCGCCGCGTGGGCGGCCGCGAGTTCGCCGATGGAGTGCCCGGACAGCACGTCCGGCCGTACGCCCCAGGCGGCGAGGCGCCGCAACAGGGCCACCTGGACGGCGAACAGGGCCGGCTGGGTGTACTCGGTCCGGTCCAGGAGGGCGGCGGCCTCGGTGCCGGGCTCGGCGGCGAGGAGCTCGCCCAGCGGTCGGTCGAGCAGGGGGTCGAAGACCGCGCAGACCTCGTCCAGGACGGTGGCGAACTCGGAATCCACGGCGGCGAGTTCACGGCCCATGGCGGGCCGCTGGCTGCCCTGGCCGCTGAACAGGAAGGCCACCCGTCCGCCGTCGGCCCGCCCGGTCGGGGTGCCGGGCGCGGCGCCGTCGTCGGCGAGTCCTGCCAGGGCCGCCAGACGGCCGGCCCGGTCGGCGCCGAGGACGGCCGCGCGGTGCGGGAGGGCGGCCCGGGTGGTGGCCAGGCTGAGGGCGAGGTCGGCGTCGGGGGTGTCGGGGTGTGCGCGGAGGTGTTCGAGCAGGCGCCTGGCCTGGCCGCGCAGGGCCTGCGGGGTGCGCCCGGACAGCAGCCACGGCGCGGACGCGGGGACGACAGCGGGTGCCGGGGCAGGAGCCGGGGTCGGCCCGGTGGCGGAGGCGGCCTCGTCCGGGGCCTGTTCCAGGACGGCGTGGGCGTTGGTGCCGCTGATTCCGAAGGAGGACACCCCGGCCCGGCGGGGCTCGCCGGTGGTGGGCCAGGGGGTGGGCTCGGTCAGCAGTCGCATCCCGCCGGCGGACCAGTCCACGTGCGGGGTGGGCTCGTCGACGTGCAGGGTGCGGGGCAGGACGCCGTGCCGCATCGCCTGGACCATCTTGATCACGCCGCCGACCCCGGCGGCGGCCTGGGTGTGGCCGAGGTTGGACTTGAGCGAGCCCAGCCACAGCGGCCGGTCCGCGGTGTGCTCACGGCCGTACGTGTCGAGCAGGGCCTGGGCCTCGATCGGGTCGCCCAGGACGGTGCCGGTGCCGTGCGCCTCGACCGCGTCGACCTGTCCCGCCGTCAGTCCGGCGACGGCGAGCGCCCGGCGGATCACCCGCTGCTGGGCGGGGCCGCTGGGGGCGGTGAGGCCGTTGCTGGCGCCGTCCTGGTTGACGGCGGTGCCGCGCACCACGGCGAGCACCGGGTGGCCGTTGCGGCGGGCGTCGGAGAGCCGCTCGACCAGCAGCACGGCGACGCCCTCGGCCCAGCCGGTGCCGTCGGCGCCGGCGGCGAAGGACTTGCACCGCCCGTCCGGAGCGAGGCCGCGCTGGCGGCTGAACTCGACGAAGGGGCCGGGCGTCGCCATCACGGTGGCGCCGCCGGCCAGCGCGAGCGAGCACTCGCCGGCCCGCAGTGCCTGGGCGGCCAGGTGCAGGGCGACCAGGGACGAGGAGCAGGCGGTGTCCACGGTCACCGCGGGCCCTTCGAGGCCCAGCGTGTAGGCGACCCGGCCGGAGGCGACGCTGCCGGCGGTCCCTGCGCCGAGGTAGCCCTCGACGCCCTCGGGGGTGCGCTGCGCCCAGGAGCCGTAGTCGTGGTACATCACGCCGGTGAAGACCCCGGTGTCGCTGCCGCGCATCGCCAGGGGGTCCAGGCCGGCCCGCTCGAACACCTCCCAGGAGACTTCGAGCAGCAGCCGCTGCTGCGGGTCCATGGCGAGGGCCTCGCGCGGGCTGATGCCGAAGAACCCGGCGTCGAAGTCGGCGACGTCGGCCAGGAAGCCGCCGCGGCGGGTGTAGAAGGAGCCGCGCCGGCCGGGCTCGGGGTGGTACAGCCCGTCGATGTCCCAGCCGCGGTCGCGGGGCATGTCGCCGGTGGCGTCCCGGTCGGCCAGGACGAGCTGCCACAGCTCCTCGGGGGAGGTCACTCCGCCGGGGTAGCGGCAGGCCATGCCGACGATCGCGATCGGCTCGTCGGCGAGGCGGGCGGCGGTGCCCGCGGCGATGCCGGGGGTTGCCTGCTCGGCGGCGCCGAGGAGCAGGTCGCGCAGCCGTACGGCGAGGGCGCCGGGGGTGGGGTGGTCGAACACGGTGGTGGTCGGCAGCCGCAGCTCGGTGGCGGCGCCGAGGCGGTTGCGCAGGTCGACGGCCGCGAGCGAGTCGAAGCCGAGCTCGGAGAACGCGCGGTCGTCGGGGACGTCCTGCGGGCTCCGGTAGCCGAGGACGGCGGCGGTCTCGGCGCGGACCAGCTCGGTCAGTTCGCGCAGCCGCTCGGCCGCGGGCAGGGCGGCGAGCCGCTGGGCGAGGCCGGTCGGGGCGGGGCGTGCCGAGGAGGCCGCGCGGCGCCGCCGGCGCCGGGGGCGGGCCAGGGCGCGCAGCAGCGGCGGCACGGTGTCGCCGTCGAGGCCGTGCGGGGCCAGGTGGAGCGGCGCGGCCAGCGGCTCGGTGCCGGCGAGGGCGGCGTCGAACAGGGCCAGCCCCTCGGCGGCGGGGATGGGCCGCATGCCGAGGGCGGCGAGCCGGCGGCGGGAGGCGTCGTCGACGCCCGTGACCATGCCGGAGGCGCCCTCCCACAGGCCCCAGGCCAGTGACAGGGCGGGCAGTCCGGCGGCGGCCCGGTGCTGGGCGAGGGCGTCCAGGAAGCCGTTGGCGGCGGCGTAGTTGGCCTGTCCGGGGGCGCCGAGGAGGCCGGCGGCGGAGGAGAACAGGACGAAGGCGGCGAGGTTCTGATGCTTCGTCAGTTCGTGGAGGTGCCAGGCGCCGTCGGCCTTGGGGCGGAGGACGGCGTCGAGGTGTTCGGGGGTGAGGGTGGTGAGGGTGGCGTCGTCGAGGACGCCGGCGGCGTGGACGACGGCGGTGAGGGGGTGGTCGGTGGGGACGGTGGTGAGGAGGGTGGCGAGGGCGTCGGGGTCGGCGGTGTCGCAGGCGGTGACGGTGACATGGGCGCCGGTGGCGCGCAGGTCGCTGGCGAGTTGTCCGGCGCCGGGGGCGTTCGGTCCGCTGCGGCTGGTGAGCAGGAGGTGGCGTACGCCGTGGGTGGTGACGAGGTGGCGGGCGAGCAGTGCGCCGAGGGAGCCGGTGCCACCGGTGATCAGTACGGTGCCCTCCGGATCCAGCCCGGGCGCGGGCCGGTCGGGGGCGGCGTCGGAGACGGCCTCGGGGGCGGGTGCCAGCCGGGGGATCAGCAGCCGGCCCCGGCGCAGGGCGACGCTCGGCTCCTGGGCGCCGAGCGCCCGGGCGAGGTCCGCGGGCCAGTCGTCCGGTGCGTCGGTGTCCACGAGGACGATCCGGCCCGGGTGTTCCGACTGGGCGGAGCGCAGCAGGCCCCGGTCGGCGGCGCGCGGCAGGTCGTGGACGTCCTCCTCCGGCCCGACGGCCACCGCGCCGCCGGTGACGACGACGAGGCGGGTGTCGGCGAACCGGTCGTCGGCGAGCCAGGCCTGCACGAGGCCGAGGGTCCGGGCGGTGGACTCGGCCGCCGCGCGGTCGGGCCGGCGCTCGGTCGGGGCGTCGAGGAGCGGGAGCACCAGGGTGTCGGGCGGTGGCGCGGTGGAGCCGAGGGCGTCGGTGAGCAGTCCGGTCCGGCCCGGTGTCGCGAGGTCGTGCGGCTGCGGATCCGTCCAGATCAGGTGGAGCAGCGGTTCGCGCGCGGTGGCCCCGGTGGTGGCGAGCCGGCCGGCGGGCCGCAGCAGCAGCGACTCCACGGTGAGGACGGGCCGGCCGGAGGCGTCGTCGGCCTCCAGGGCGACCGCGCCCGGCCCGGCCGGGGTGAGCCGGACCCGCAGGGTGGTGGCGCCGACGCCGTGCAGGGCGACGCCGCGCCAGTCGAACGGCAGGCTCGCGCTCTCCGGGGCGCCGGGGAGCGTGCCGAGGCCCAAGGCGTGCAGCGCGGCGTCGAGGAGGGCGGGGTGCAGCCCGTAGGCGCCGGCCGCGCCGTCCTGCTCGGCGTCCAGGACGACCTCGGCGAACAGCTCGTCGTCCCGCCGCCAGGCGGCCCGCAGCCCCTGGAAGGCCGGGCCGTAGCGCAGTCCCTCGGCGGCGAGGCGCTGGTACAGGCCCTCCATCTCGAGGGCTTCGGCGCCGGTCGGGGGCCAGGTGGTGAGCGGGGAGCGGGAGTCGAGCGGGGAGCGGGTGGCCGGGGAGCCGGCCGACACCGATCCGGAGGCGTGCCTGGTCCAGGGCCGCCCGGGCAGGGCGTCCTCCTCGCGGGCGTACACCTCGGC
The DNA here is from genome assembly GCF_040629945.1 of Kitasatospora sp. NPDC005856. Lineage (NCBI taxonomy): Bacteria > Bacillati > Actinomycetota > Actinomycetes > Kitasatosporales > Streptomycetaceae > Kitasatospora > Kitasatospora sp. NPDC005856. Next base: position 24,040 of record NZ_JBEXWT010000051.1, read on the forward strand.
CGCGCGGCGGCCGGCCCGGTCGGGCGCGCCGAGGCGGATCTGCAAGGTGACGGCGCCCTGCGCCGGGACGACCAGCGGTGCGGTGAGGGTGAGTTCGTCGAGGTGGTCGCAGTCCGCCTGTTCGCCGGCCCGCAGGGCGAGTTCGACGAAGGCGGTGCCGGGCAGCAGGACGGCGTCGCCGACGGTGTGGTCGGCCAGCCACGGCTGGGTCCGCAGATCCAGCCGTCCGGTGAACAGGAACTCCTCGGAGTCGGCGACGACGATGCTGGCGCCGAGCAGCGGGTGGTCGGGGAAGCCGAGTCCGGCCGGGGTGACGTCGAGTCGGTTCCCGGCCGGGGCCTCCAGCCAGTGCCGTTCCCGCTGGAAGGCGTAGGTCGGCAGGTCGACCCGGCGGGCGCCGCCGTCCCGGTGGTACGCCGGCCGATCGATCGCGGTGCCGCGCGCGTGCAGCCGGCCGAGGGCGGTGGTGACCTCGACGGCCTGGTCGCGGTCCGCGCGCTGGGCGGGGACGGCGGCGGAGCCGGCCTCGGTGAAGCAGGCCTCCGCCATGGGCGTGAGGGCGGCCTCCGGGCCGAGTTCGAGGAAGGTGCGGGTGCCCTGGGCCTCCAGGTGCCGGACGGCGTCGGCGAACCGGACGGGCCGGCGCGCGTTGCGCACCCAGTACTCGGGGGTGCGGAGCTCGGCCCCGGTGGCGGGCTCGCCGGTGACGGTGGAGACGAAGCCGATCCGGGGCGGCCGCGGCTCCAGGCCGGCGGCGATCTGCCGGAACTCGGCCAGCATCGGGTCCACCCGGGCCGAGTGGGAGGCGTAACTGACGTTCAGCCGACGCGTCTTGCGGCCGAGGGCGGTGAAGTGCGCGGCGAGGGCGAGGACGGGCTGCTCGTCGCCGGAGAGGACCACCGCGTCCGCGCTGTTGATCGCGGCGATCTCGGCGCCGGCGGTGAGCAGCGGGCGGACCTCCTCCTCCGACGCGGCGACCGCGACCATCGCCCCGCCCGGGGCCAGCGCCTGGGTGAGCCGGCCGCGGGCGGCGACCAGGGCGGCGGCGTCCGGCAGGTCGAGGACGCCCGCGACGTGGGCGGCCGCGAGTTCGCCGCCCGAGTGGCCGAGGACGTGGTCGGGCCGCACGCCCCAGGAGGCGAACAGCCGGAACAGCGCCACCTCGACGGCGAACAGCGCGGGCTGGGCGTAGGCCTGGCCGGCGAGCGGCGAGGGCCCGCCGGTGGGGGCGTCGAAGACCGCCGGGCGCAGCGGGGTGGGCAGGTGCCGGTCCAGTTCGGCGCAGACGGCGTCGAAGGCCTCCGCGAAGGCCGGGAAGGAATCGTACAACTCCCGTCCCATACCCGGGCGTTGGCTTCCTCCGCCGGTGAACATGACGGCCAGGCCGCCGGTACCGGCCCGCTCGTGCAGCACAGCGGCGGTGGGACGTCCGGCGGCGAAGGCGTCCAGGTCGTGCAGCAGCGAATCCCGCTCACGACCGACCAGGACGGCGCGGTGGTCCAGTGCGGCGCGGGTGGTGAGCAGGGCGTGGCCGACGTCGGTCGGGCCCGGCGCGGGGTCGCGGCGCAGGTGGGCGGCGAGCCGGCCGGCCTGGGCGCGCAGCGCGGGTTCGGTGGCGGCGCTCAGCGTCCACAGGGCGGTGGGCGCGGTGGCGGCCCCGGCGGCCCCGGCGGTCGCAAGGCCGTCGGCGGGCGGGGCTTCGGCGGGCGGGGCTTCGGCGGCCGTCGCCGGTTGCCGCTCGGGCGCGGGCGGCTCCTCGATGACGGCGTGGGCGTTGGTGCCGCTGAAGCCGAAGGAGGAGACCCCGGCCCGGCGCGGGGTCTCGCGGCGCGGCCACGGCTGCGGCTCGGTGAGCAGTTCCACGGCCCCGGCGGACCAGTCGACGTGCGGGGTGGGCTCGTCGACGTGCAGGGTGCGGGGCAGTTCGCCGTGCCGCATCGCCTGGATCATCTTGATCACGCCGCCGACCCCGGCGGCGGCCTGGGTGTGGCCCAGGTTGGACTTGAGCGAGCCGAGCCGCAGCGGGCGGTCGGCGGCGCGGCCCCGGCCGTAGACGGCGAGTAGGGCCTGGGCCTCGATCGGGTCGCCGAGGCGGGTGCCGGTGCCGTGGGCCTCGACCGCGTCCACGTCGGCGGGGGTGAGGCCGGCGTCGGCGAGGGCCTGGCGGATCACCCGCTGCTGGGCGGGGCCGTTGGGGGCGGTGAGGCCGTTGCTGGCGCCGTCCTGGTTGACGGCGGTGCCGCGCACCACGGCGAGCACGGGGTGGCCGTTGGCGCGGGCGTCGGAGAGCCGCTCCAGCAGGAGCATGCCGACGCCCTCGGCCCAGCCGGTGCCGTCGGCCGCGGCCGCGAAGGACTTGCAGCGGCCGTCCGAGGACAGGCCCTCCTGGCGGCTGAAGTCGACGAACGGCAGGGGCGAGGCCATCACGGTGGCGCCCCCGGCCAGCGCGAGCGAGCAGTCGCCGGCCCGCAGTGCCTGGGCGGCCAGGTGCAGGGCGACCAGCGAGGAGGAGCAGGCGGTGTCGATGGTGACGGCCGGGCCCTCCAGGCCGAAGGTGTAGGCGACCCGGCCGGAGGCGATGCTGCCCGCGCTGCCGGTGCCGAGGTAGCCCATGACGTCCTCGGGCAACTCGCGCAGCCGGGCCGCGTAGTCGTGGTACATGATCCCGGCGTAGACGCCGGTCCGGCTGCCGCGCAGGGTGGCCGGGTCGATGCCGGCGTGCTCGAAGACCTCCCAGGAGGTCTCCAGCAGGAGGCGCTGCTGGGGGTCCATCGCGGTCGCCTCGCGCGGGCTGATGCCGAACGGCGCCGGGTCGAAGTCGGCGACGTCGTAGAGGAATCCGCCCGCGTGCGCGGTGCTGGTGCCGGCCGCGTCGTCCGGTCCGCGCAGGGCGTCGAGGTCCCAGTCGCGGTCGGTGGGGAAGGCGGAGACGGCGTCCCGTCCCTGGGCGACGAGCTGCCAGAGCTCGTCCGGCGTGCGGACGCCGCCCGGGTAGCGGCAGGCCATGCCGATGACGGCGATGGGCTCGTGGGCCGCCTCCTCGTTCTCGCGCAGCTTCCTGCGGGTCTGCCGCAGCTCGGCGGTGAGCCGCTTGAGCGAGTCCAGGACCTTCTCGTCGGTGCCCGTCATCAGGCGTCCCCCAGTTCGTCGTCGATGATGGCGAGCATTGCGGCGATGTCGGCGGCGTCGAGGTCGCCACCGTCCTCGTCCGGGTCTTCGCCGGGTGCGGGCGCGGCCCGGTCGGCGGTGGCCTGCTCCCAGGCGGCGAGCAGGGCCTTGAGGCGCAGCCGGACCTGCTCGGCGGCCTCCGGGTCCCCGGCGAGGCCCGGGACCGACTCGCGCAGCCGGTCGAGGTCCGCGAGGGCGGCCTCGGCGGGGCTCGGTGCGGCGGGGACGAGGACGTCCCTGAGGTGCGCGGCGAGCCCGGCGGGCGTCGGGTGGTCGAAGACCGCGGTGGCGGGCAGGCGCACGCCGGTGGCGGCGTCGAGCCGGCCGCGGATCTCCACGGCGGCGAGGGAGTCCAGTCCGGATTCGGTGAACGGCCGGTCCGGGGCGACGGCGCGCGGCGAGCTGTGGCCGAGCACCGTCGCGGTCTGGGTGAGCACGAGGTCGAGCAGCAGGCTCTCGCGCTCGGCGTCGTCCAGCGGGAGCAGCCGCTCGGCGAGCGAGGCGGCGGTCTGCCGGGCGGGGGCGCCGGTGGCGGTGCCGGAGGCGGCGGTGCGGGCGCGGGCGGGGCGCACCAGGCCGCGCAGGACCGGCGGGAAGTCCGGGTCGCCGGCGCGGGTCTGGAGCAGCGGCAGGTCGAACCGGGCCGGGACGAGCAGGGGTTCGGGCCGCCCGAGGGCGGCGTCGAACAGGGCCAGGCCGGTGTCGGAGGCGATCGCCCCGAACCCGGAGCGGATGATGCGCCCGCGTTCGGCCTCGGTCAGGCCGCCGGCCATTCCGCCGTCGGTCTGGTCCCACAGGCCCCAGGCCAGTGACAGGGCGGGCAGTCCGGCGGCGGCCCGGTGCTGGGCGAGTCCGTCCAGGAAGCCGTTGGCGGCGGCGTAGGCGCCCTGTCCGGCGGAGCCGATGACCCCCGAAGCGGAGGAGAACAGGACGAAGGCGGCGAGGTGCTGATGCTTCGTCAGTTCGTGGAGATGCCAGGCGCCGTCGGCCTTGGGGCCCAGGGTGCGGTGGAGGTGTTCGGGGGTGAGGGTGGTGAGGGTGGCGTCGTCGAGGACGCCGGCGGCGTGGACGACGGCGGTGAGGGGGTGGTCGGTGGGGACATCGGCGAGGAGGGTGGCGAGGGCGTCGGGGTCGGCGGTGTCGCAGGCGGTGACGGTGACGTGGGCGCCGGTGGCGCGCAGGTCGGTGGCGAGTTGTTCGGCGCCGGGGGCGTTCGGTCCGCTGCGGCTGGTGAGCAGGAGGTGGCGTACGCCGTGGGTGGTGACGAGGTGGCGGGCGAGCAGTGCGCCGAGGGAGCCGGTGCCACCGGTGATCAGTACGGTGCCCTCCGGATCCAGTCCGGCGGGCTCGGCCGGGGCGTCCACCCTGGCGAGCCGGGGGAGGAACGTCGCGCCGGCGCGCAGGGCCAGTTGGGACTCGCCGGTGGCCAGGGCGGCGGGCAGGGCGTGCCAGGAGGAGTCCTCGTCGTCGAGGTCCGCCAGCACGATCCGGTCGGGGTACTCCGCCTGGGCCGCGCGGGCCAGGCCCCAGACGGCGGACTGCGCCGGATCGACGGGCCGCTCCGGCGAGGCGGGCTCCCCGGCCGGGGCGCAGCCGGCGGCGTTCCGGGTGAGCAGGGCCAGCCGGCCCCGGGCGGAACCGCCGTCGGCCAGCCAGGAGCGCACCGCGGCGAGCGACCGTTCCACCGCCGCCAGGGTGGCGGCCGGGCCGGTGGCGCCGTCGGCGGTGACCGGGACGAGGGTGACATCGGCGTCCCCGGTGTTCCCGGCGTCCCCGTCGCCCCCGTCGCCTCCGTCGCCTCCGTCGGCGAGGAGCCCGGCGAGCGGGGCCGGTGCGGCGCCGTCACCGAGCCAGCGGAGCGTGACCGGCTCCGCCCCGGCGGACGCGCCCGGCACCCAGTCGATCCGGTAGAGCGCTCCCGCCGCGTCGGCCTGCCGGGCGTCGAGGTCCCGCGCGTCCGCCCGCCGGGCGGCCAGCCGTTCGACGTCCACCACCGGCTCGCCCCGGCCGTCGGCGATCGCCATGGTGACGGCCTCCGGCCCGGCCGGTGCGATCCGCACCCGCAGCCGGGTGGACCCGGCGGCGTGCACCCGCACGCCCGACCAGGAGAACGGCACCGCCGCGCCCGTGCCGGAACCCAGGCCGTCCATCGCGGCCGGGTGCTGGGCGGCGTCCCACAGTGCCGGGTGCAGGGCGAAGGCCTGCGGGTCGGCGCCGTCCGGCAGCGCCACCTCGGCGAACAGCGTGTCGCCCTCGCGCCAGGCGGCGCGGACGCCCCGGAACAGCGGGCCGTAGGCCACCCCCTGGGCGGCGAAGGCCTCGTACAGGCCGTCCACCGGGACGGGCTCGGCTCCGGCGGGCGGCCAGGCGCGCAGGTCGTGGCCCGCCGGGGCCGGCTCGTCCGCGGCCAGGACGCCGCTCGCGTGCAGGGTCCACGGCGCCGTGCCGGTGGCGTCGTACAGGCGGGCGTAGAGCCGCAGGTCGCGGCCGCCGGAGGTGTCGGAGGGGTCGGATTCCTCGACCAGCAGCTGGAGTTCGGCCTCATCCTGCGTGCCGAGGACGAGCGGCGCGTGCAGGGTCAGCTCCCGGACCTGCGGGCAGCCCGCGGCCTCGGCGGCCTGCGCCGCCAGCTCGACGTAGAGGGTGCCGGGCACCACGGTGGCGTCGAACAGCCGGTGCTCGGCGAGCCAGGGCGCCGTCTCCTCGGAGAGCCGGCCGGTGCCCACCAGGCGGTCGCTGTCGCCCAGTCGCACCAGGGCGTCGAGCACCGGGTGCCCGCCGCCGCGCGGACCGCGCCGGGGGGCGAAGCCGCGCTGCGGCCAGTAGCGGGTGTGCTGGAAGGCGTACGTCGGCAGCTCCACCGTGCGCGCGCCGCGCCCGGCGAACACCGCCCGCCAGTCCACCGGGATGCCCTGGACGTGCAGTTCGGCGGCGGCGAGCAGCAGCGCCGCCTCCTGCGGCCGGTCGCGGCGCTGCGCCGGAACGACGGTGCCCCGGCGGGCCAGGCTCTCGGCGGCCATCGAGCTGAGCGCGCCCTGCGGCCCCACCTCGACGAACAGCTCGGCGCCCGCCTCGGCCAGGCCGAGCACGGCGTCGTGGAAGAGCACGGCGTCCCGGACGTGGCGGACCCAGTGGTCGGCCGAGGCCGGTTCCCCGGCGGTCACCGGCCGGCCGGTGAGGGCGGAGACCAGCGGAATGCGCGGGGCGCGGTAGGTCAGCTTCCGCGCGACCCGCTCGAACTCGGCGAGCATCGGGTCCATCAGCGGGGAGTGGAAGGCGTGGCTGACCCGCAGCCAGGACACCCGGCTCCCGCGTCCGCGCAGCACCTCGACCACCTCGGCCACCGCCGCGTGCTCGCCGGACAGGACGCTCGCCCGCGGGCCGTTGACCGCGGCGACCGCGACCACGCCGTCCCGGCCGGAGAGCAGGTCGGCGAGCTCGGCCGGCGCCGCCTCGACCGCGGCCATCGCCCCGCCGGCCGGCAGCGCCTGCATCAACCGGCCCCGGGCGGCGACCAGTTCGGCCGCGTCGGCGAGCGAGAGCACGCCCGCCACGTGGGCGGCCGCGAGCTCCCCGACCGAGTGCCCGGCCAGCTGGTCCGGGACGACTCCCCAGGACTCCAGCAGCCGGAACAGCGCCACCTCGAAGGCGAACAGCGCGGGCTGCGCGTACGCCGTCCGGTCGATCAGCTCCCGGGCCCGCTCGTCCCCCGGCTCGGCGAGGACGACCTCGCGCAGCGGGCGCTGCGCCCCCGGGTCCAGGTGCGGTTCGAGGGCGGCGCAGACCGCGTCGAAGGCCTCGGCGAAGACCGGGTACCCCTGGTGCAGGTCGCGCCCCATGCCGACGGACTGGCTGCCCTGGCCGGCGAACAGGAACGCCGTCCGCCGCCCGTCGCCGGCCTGCCCCTGCACCACCCCGGCGGTGTCCCGGCCCTCGTGCAGCGCGGTGAGCGCGGCCAGCGCCCGCGGACGGTCCTCGGCCAGGACGACGGCGCGGTGCCGCAACGCGGCGCGGGTGGTGGCGAGCGACCAGGCCACGTCCAGCGGGCCGGCCTCCGGGTGCGCCGTCAGGTGCTCGGCCAGCCGCAGCGCCTGGTCGCGCAGGGCCTCGGGGCTCCTGGCGGACAGCGTCCAGGGCACCACCCGGTGGTCCGGCGCGGCGGGCGGGGTGTCGGGCGAGGCAGGCGGGGTGTCCGGCTCGACGGCCGGCGGCTCCTCGATGACGACGTGCGCGTTGGTGCCGCTGATCCCGAAGGAGGACACCCCGCCGCGCCGGGGGCGGGCGGTGCGCGGCCACGCGTGGGCCTCGTCGAGCAGGTGCACCGCCCCGCTCGACCAGTCGACGTGCGGGGTCGGCTCGGTCAGGTGCAGGGTCTTCGGCAGCCGTTCGTGCCGCAGCGCCTCGACCAGCTTGATGATGCCCGCGAGGCCTGAAGCGGCCTGGGTGTGGCCGAGGTTGGACTTGAGCGAGCCCAGCAGCAGCGGCCGTTCGGCCGCCCGCCGGGCGCCGTACGTGGCGAGCAGGGCCTGGGCCTCGATCGGGTCGCCGAGGCGGGTGCCGGTGCCGTGGGCCTCCACCGCGTCCACGTCGTCGGGAGTCAGCCCGGCGTCGGCGAGGGCGCGGCGGATCACCCGCTCCTGGGCCGGGCCGTTGGGCGCGGTCAGGCCGTTGCTGGCGCCGTCGGAGTTGATGGCGGAGCCGCGCACGACGGCCAGCACCCGGTGGCCCTTGCGCCGGGCGTCGGACAGCCGCTCCACCAGCAGGACGGCCACGCCCTCGCTCCAGCTGGTGCCGTCCGCGTCGGCGGAGAAGGAGCGGCACCGGCCGCTGGGGGAGAGCACCCGCTGCCGGTTGAACTCGGTGAACAGCAGCGGACTGGTCATCAGGGTGACACCGCCCACCAGCGCCAGATCGCAGTCCCCGCGCCGCAGGGCCTGGCCGGCCCAGTGCAGCGCCACCAGGGAGGAGGAACAGGCGGTGTCGACGGTGACGGCCGGCCCGCCGAAGCCGAAGGCGTACGCCAGGCGCCCGGACAGCACGCTGGCGGTGTTGCCCGTGCCGATGTACCCCTCCAGGTCGTCCTTGCCGGTGGCCAGCACCCGGGGGTAGTCCTGGCCGTTGGTGCCGACGAAGACGCCGACCGGGCCGCCGGCGGCGGTCGCCACCGGGTCGATGCCGCCCCGCTCGAACGCCTCCCAGGAGGTCTCCAGCAGCAGGCGCTGCTGCGGGTCCATGGCGAGGGCCTCGCGCGGGGAGATCCCGAAGAAGGCCGCGTCGAAGTCGGCGACGGTGTCGATGAAGCCGCCCTGGCGGGCGTAGGTGGTGCCGGGCCGGTCGGGGTCGGGGTGGTAGAGACCGGCGAAGTCCCAGCCGCGGTCGGTGGGGAAGTCGCCGATGACGTCCGCCCCGGAGTCCAGGACCTCCCAGAGCTGCTCCGGGGAGCGGACGTCGCCGGGGAAGCGGCAGGCCATCGCGACGATCGCGAGCGGTTCGGCGGGGTCGCCGGCGGGCCTCGACGGGGTGTCGGCGCCCTCGCCGGTCGCCGCGCCGGTGAGGGCGAGGACGTGGTCGACGACGGCCCGGGGGGTGGGGTGGTCGAACACCAGGGTCGTGGTGAGCCGCAGCCCGGTCGCCGCGCCCAGCCGGTTGCGCAGCTGGACGGCGGTGAGCGAGTCGAGTCCGAGTTCCTGGAAGCGCTGGTCGGTGCCGATGGCCCGGGCGTCGGCGTGGCCGAGCACGGCGGCGATCTCGGTGCGCACCAGGTCGAGCAGGTACTCCCGGCGGGCGGCCGGTTCGAGGGCCGGCAGGGTGCTGTCGGGGGCCGGGGGGGGGGGGGGGGCGGGCCGCTCGGGCCGCGCGGCGGCGGGCAGGGTGAGCACCGCCTGGCCCGCGTGCCGGGCCCGGCCCAGGTGCTCGAAGGCCTCGGCGGCCTGCTGGACGTCCCAGTCGGGGACGGCGGGCGCGGGCAGCGTGCCGTCCGCGAACAGCGCCGCCAGCTCGCCGAGGACGGCCCGCAGGCGGTCCGGGCCGGCGTCCGCGAGGTCGGCGACCAGGTAGCGCACGCCCGGGTGGTCGGCGGCGACCTGCCCGGGGTCGCGCCGGTCGGTCCGTCCGGTCTCCACGAACCGGCCGCCGTGCGGCAGCAGCCGCAGGGAGGCGTCGGTGAACTCCCCGGCGAGGCAGTTCAGGACGACGTCGGCGCCGCGTCCGCCGGTGGCGGCGAGCAGCTGCGGCGCGAAGCCGGGAGCGGCCGAGGAGGCGAGGCGCTCCTCCGGCAGGCCCAGTGCCCGCAGAGCCTCGCGGTGCTCGGGAAGGTCGGTGGCGAGGACGCTCGCGCCCAGGTGGCGGGCCAGGTGGACGGCGGCCAGGCCGGCGCCGCCGCTCGCGGCGTGCACCAGGACCGTCTCGCCGGACCGGAGCCCGGCGAGCCCGACCAGGGCGTGGTGGGCGGTCAGGTGGGCGAGCGGCGCGGCGGCGCCCTGCGCGAAGGTCCAGTCGGCCGGGAGGGCGCAGGTCAACCGGTGGTCGGTGACCGCGACCGGGCCGGCGGCGCCGGCCGGGAACAGGCCCATCACCCGGTCGCCCGCGGCGAGTCCGCCGACCTCGGCGCCGACCTCCAGGACCACGCCCGCGGCCTCCAGCCCCAGCCCGCCGCCGGTCTCGCCGTGCAGGGCCAGGCCCAGTCCGACCAGGACGTCCCCGAAGTGCAGGCCGACGGCGCGGACGGCGACCCTGATCTCGCCCGGTCCGAGCGGGAGGTCCGCCTCGGGGGCCGGCACCGGGGCGAGGGTGCCGAGGTCGCCGGGCTCGGTGACGGCGAGCCGCCAGGCCGCCTCGGGCCCGCCGGGGGCCGCCGCGTCGGACGGTGCGCCGGCCGGGGCGGGTTCGTCGGCGGGCAGCCAGTAGCGGCTGCGCCGGAAGGCGTAGGTGGGAAGGTCGACGCGCCGCGCCGGGCCGAAGTAGCGGTCGGCGTCCAGCCGGGCGCCGCCCGCCACCGCCTCGGCGACCGCTTCGGCGAACCGGTCCGGTGTCCCGTGGTCGCGGTGCAGCGAGGCGACGACGACGGCCTCGGTGCCGGCCTCCTCGACGGTCTCCTGCAGGGCCTGGGTGAGCACGGGGTGCGGACCGCACTCGATGAACAGGTCGAAGCCGTCCGCCAGCATGGCGCGGGTGGCCCGCTCGAACTCCACCGGCTGTCGCAGGCTGCGGTACCAGAACCCGGCGTCCTGGGCACCCGGTTCGAGCAGCCCGCCGGTGGCCGGCGAGTACATCGGGATCCTGGGCGGGTGTGCGGTCACCGTGCCCAGCAGGGAGGTGAGTTCGTCCCGGACGGACTCCACCTGCGGGGTGTGCGAGGCGTAGTCCAGCGGGATGCGCCGGGCCCAGACTCCGTCGGCCTCGCAGCGCGCCCGCAGCTCCTCCACCGACCGGTTCGGGCCCGCGACCACCACCGAGCGCGGGCCGTTGATCACCGCGATGGTCAACTCGCCCTGCCATTCGGCAAGTTGCTCGCGGACCTCGGCGGGCGTGGCGGACATCGCGAGCATCCCGCCGTCGAGGCCGCCGAGCGACACCAGGGCCCGGGCACGCAGCGCCACCACCCGGGCCGCGTCCGGCAGCGACAGCGCGCCGCTGACGGCGGCGGCCGCGATCTCGCCCTGGGAGTGGCCCAGCACCCCGGACACCTCGACTCCGCAGGACTCCCAGAGCGCGGCCATGGACACCATCACCGCCCAGAGCGCCGGTTGGGCGACGTCGGTGCGCTGCGGCGCCGGCGCGCCGGGGACGCCGCGCAGCACGTCGGTGAGCGACCAGTCCACGTACGGGGCGAGCGCCTCGGCGCACTCCGCCAGGCGGCGGGCGAACACCGGTGAGGAGTCGAGCAGTTCGGCGGCCATGCCGACCCACTGGCTGCCGGCGCCGGGGAAGACCAGGGCGGTCCGGCCGGAGCCGGCCAGCGACCGGGCGACCCGGGCGGCGGGCGTGCCGGCCGCCAGGGCGTCCAGCCCGGCGAGGAGTTCGGAGCGGTCCCGGCCGGTCACGGCGGCCCGGTGGGCGAAGCCGGTCCGGGTGCGCAGCAGCGACCAGCCGACGCTGCCGGGGTCCAGCCCGGGCTCGGCGCGCAGGTGCGCGGCCAGTCGCTCGGCCTGGGCGGGCAGGACCTCGGCGCTGCGGGCGGACAGCAGCCACAGCGGCGGGAGGCCGGAGGGCTCGGCGGCGGCCGGCTGTGCGGTGGCGGGTTCGGCGGCGGAGGGTTCCGTGGCGGCCGGTGCGGGCGTTTCGGCGGAAGCGGGTGCGGGCGGCTCCGCGGAAGCGGCCTCCTCGGCAGGGGCGTCCGGGGCCTGTTCGAGCAGGACGTGCGCATTGGTGCCGCTGATGCCGAAGGCGGAGACGCCGGCCCGGCGCGGCTCGTCGGAGTCGGGCCAGGGACGGGCCTCGGTGAGCAGTTCCAGCGGACCGTCCGACCAGTCCACGTGCGGCGACGGCCGTTCCGCGTGCAGGGTGCGCGGCAGGACGCCGTGGCGCATCGCCATCACCGTCTTGATCACCCCGGCGACGCCCGCCGCGGCCTGGGTGTGCCCCAGGTTGGACTTGAGCGAGCCCAGCCAGAGCGGCCGGTCGGCCGCGCGGTCCTCCCGGAACACCGCCTGCAGCGCCTGGGCCTCGATCGGGTCGCCGAGGGTGGTGCCGGTGCCGTGCGCCTCGATCGCGTCGATCTGGGCGGGCCGCAGCCGGGCGTTGTCCAGCGCCTGCCGGATGACCCGCTGCTGGGCGGGCCCGTTGGGGGCGGTCAGCGCGCCGCTGGCGCCGTCCTGGTTGACCGCGCTGCCGCGGATCAGGGCGAGTACCGGGTGGCCGTTGGCGCGGGCGACGGAGAGCCGTTCGAGCAGCAGCAGTCCGGCGCCCTCCGACCAGCCGGTGCCGTCCGCGTCCGCCCCGAAGGCCTTGCACCGGCCGTCCGGCGACAGGCCGCGCTGGCGGCTGAACCCGACGAAGGTGGCCGGCGTCGCCATCAGCGACACCCCGCCGGCGAGCGCGAGGTCGCAGTCGCCCTGGCGCAGTGCCTGGGCGGCCAGGTGCAGGGCGACCAGCGAGGAGGAGCAGGCGGTGTCGATGGTGACGGCCGGGCCCTCCAGGCCGAAGGTGTACGCGACCCGGCCGGAGGCGACGCTGCCCGCGCTGCCGGTGCCGAGGTACCCCTCGGTGTCCTCGTCCGGCCGGCGGACGCGGCTGCCGTAGTCATTGTACATCACCCCGGCGAAGACACCGGTCCGGCTGCCGCGCAGCCGCTCGGCGGGCAGCCCGGCCCGCTCGAAGGCCTCCCAGGCGACCTCCAGCAGCAGGCGCTGCTGCGGGTCCATGGCCAGGGCCTCGCGCGGACTGATCCCGAAGAAGGCGGGGTCGAAGTCCGCGTAGCCGTCGACGAATCCGCCGTGCCGGGTGGTGGAGGTGCCGGCGTGGTCCGGATCCGGGTGGTAGAGCGCGTCGAGGTCCCAGCCGCGGTCCGTGGGGAAGCCGGCGACGGCGTCGGTGCCGTCGGCCACCAGCCGCCACAGCTCCTCGGGCGAGTGGACGCCGCCGGGCAGCCGACAGCTCATCGCCACGACGGCGATGGGCTCGTGGGTCGCCTCCTCGATCTCGTCCAGGCGCCGGCGGGTCTGTCGCAGGTCGCCGGCCATCCACCGGAGGTAGTCGACGAGCTTCTCGTCCTTCTCGTCGTCGGCCATCGGAACCTCATTCGTTGTCATGTCGCGGGGAACGGGGCGGGCGTGCCGGCCCGGCGGGTGGTCGCGGGTTTCGGTCAGGGCCTTCGGAGGTTCTCGTCGATGAAGGCGAGCAGTTCGTCCCGGCCGAGGTCGGCGAGGGCGGGGTCGGGTTCGGTCGCCGCCGGGCGTTCGGGCAGCGGGGCGGACCCGGGCACCGGGGCGGGCTCGGGCGCCGTCGGGGCCGGGGTCGGGGCCTGGGCCCCGGCCGGGCCGCCGTCGAGCCGCTCCAGCAGATGGGCGGCCAGGCCCGCCGGGGTGGGATGGTCGAAGACCAGCGTGGTCGGCAGCTGGAGGCCGCACAACTCGCCCAACCGGCTGCGCAGTTCGACCGCGGTGAGCGAGTCGAAGCCCAGGTCGAGCAACCGGTCGTGGGCCGCCACCGCGGCGTGCGAGGGCCGCCCGAGGACCTTGGCCACCTCGCGGCGCACCAGGTCGACCAGCACGTGCTCGCGCTGCCCGGGCGCGGTGTCCCGCAGCCGCTCCCGCCACGCGGGGGTGGGCGCCGGGCGGGCGGCGGCGCGGCGGTGGACGGGGCGGGCGCCGCCGGCGGCCAGCTCCTTCAGGACCGGGGCGAGGACGCCCTGGGCGGCCCGGGCCCGCAGTACGGCGGGGTCGAGCCGGACGGGCGCGAGCGCCGCCGCGTCCTGGCCGAGCGCGGCGTCGAACAGGGCGAGTGCCTCCGACGGCTCCAGGGCGGCGACGCCCGCCCGGGCCAGCCGGGCCCGGTCGGCGTCGTCGAACCCGCCGGCCATGCCCGCCCCGCCCCACCAGCCCCAGGCGAGCGAGGTGGCGGGCAGGCCGAGCGCGCGGCGGTGCGCGGCGAGGCCGTCCAGGAAGGCGTTGGCGGCCGCGTAGTTGCCCTGCCCGGCGGAGCCGAGCGTGCCGGCGACGGAGGAGAACAGCACGAACGCCGCGGGCTTGAGCTCCTTGGTCAGCTCGTGCAGGTGCCAGGCCGCGTCGGCCTTGGGGCGCAGCACCCGGTCGAGGCTCTCGGGCGTGAGCGATTCGAGCACGCCGTCGTCGAGCGCCCCGGCGCAGTGCACCACGGCGGCGAGCGGCCGGTCGGCGGGCACGGTGTCGAGGAGCCCCGCGAGGGCGGAGCGGTCGGACACGTCGCAGGCGGCGATCCGCACCCGGGCGCCCAGGTCGCCGAGTTCGGCCGCGAGCCGGTCGGCTCCGGGCGCGGCCGGGCCGCGTCGGCCGACCAGCAGCAGGGAGCGGACGCCGTGCCGGGTGACCAGGTGCCGGGCGAGCAGCGCGCCCAGGCCGCCGGTTCCACCGGTGACCAGCACGGTGCCCTCGGGCCCGAACACCGGCTCGGCGGGCGGGCCGGACGGGGCGGGCGCCGCGCTGAGCCGGGGCACCGTGACGGCTCCGGCGCGCAGGGCGAACTGCGGCTCGTCGGTGCCGACGGCCGCGGGCAGGGCCGTGTCGGCGCCGAGCGGGGTGTCGACCAGCACGACCCGGCCGGGATGCTCGCTCTGGACGGAGCGCACCAGGCCCCACACCGCGGCGGCCACCGGATCGACCGTCCCGTCCTCGGGCGTGGTGGCCACCGCGTCGTGGGTGGCCAGGACCAGGCGGGTGGCGTCCAGGCGCTGGTCGGACGTCCAGCAGCGGAGCAGGGCGGTGGTGTGGTTGACCGCCGCCCGGGTGCGCTGCGGAACGTTGTCGCCGGCTCCGGTGGTCACCCGGATGGACACGGCGTCCGGCGCCGGGGTGCCGTGTTCGACGGCGGCGAACAGTGCGTCGATGTCCGCGTACCGGACGGTCCGGGCGCCGGGCGGTCCGGCCGGGGCGTCCGGGCCGATCGCGGCCCAGCACTCCTCGACGGGGGTCGGGTCGGCGGACAGGGGGCGCCAGCCCAGCTCGTACAGCGGGCGGTCGGCGGTCCGGCCGGGTCCGGCCGGGCGCAGCAGCAGCGAGCCGACGGTCGCCACGGGCGCCCCGGTGGCGTCCGCGAGGTCGAGCGCCAGGGTGTCGCCCTGGACGGCGATCCGCACCCGCAGCCGGTCCGCGCCGGTGGCGTGCAGGGCCACCTCCGACCAGGTGAACGGCAGTCGCGGTGCGGTGGCGGGCGCGTCCGCGTCCGGGCCGTCCTGCCCGGCGTCGTGCGGGACGGCACCGTGCGGGACGGCACCGGGCGGGACGGCACCGGGCACGGCGGCGCCGTGCAGGACCGCGGCGTGCAGGGCGGCGTCGAGCAGGGCGGGGTGCAGGCCGTACCGGCCGGCCCCGGCGGCGGCCTGTTCGGGCAGGGCCACCTCGGCGAGGACCCGGCCCTCGTGGAGCCAGGCCGCGCGCAGGCCCCGGAACGCCGGGCCGTACCGCACCCCGGCGGCCTCCAGGCGCTCGTACAGGCCCTCGACGGGGAGGGGGACGGCGCCGGGCGGCGGCCACTCGGCCAGGTCCCCTCCGGGGGGTGTCCCCTCGGCGAGGACGCCGGTGGCGTGCAGGGTCCACAGGGCGCCCCGAGCGGCGCGGTCGGGGCGGGCGTACACCGACAGCGGGCGGCGCCCGTCGGCGGTGGGCTCGGCGACCCGGATGCGCAGCCGGACGCCGTCCTGGTCCCGCTCGGGCAGCACCAGCGGGCTGCGCAGGGTGAGTTCGGCCAACCGGTCGCAGCCGAGGCGGGCACCCGCCTCCAGCGCGAGTTCCACGAAGGCGGCGCCGGGCAGCAGGACCTCGCCGCGCACGGCGTGGTCGGCCAGCCAGGGGCGGGTGGCGAGGGAGAGCCGTCCGGTGCACACCAGCTCGTCGCTGTCGGGCAGTTCGACGAAGGCGCCGAGCAGCGGATGGCCGGAGGTGTCGAGGCCGGCGCTCGCCCGGTCGGGGCCGTCGGGGGCCGGTTCGGACGTCGCGGGCAGCCAGTAGTGCTCCGGCTGGAAGGCGTAGGTCGGCAGGTCGACCCGCCGCGCGCCGGAGCCGGCGAAGTACGCGGCCCAGTCGACGGCCACGCCGCGCACGTGCAGCCGGCCCAACGCGTCCGCCAGTGCGTCCGGTTCGGGCCGGTCGCGGCGCAGCGCGGCGACCGCCCGCCCGGCCTCGTCGCCGGTGGCGGCGAGGGTGGCGAGCGAGCCGTCCGGGCCGACGTCCAGCAGGGTGGTCACGCCGTCCTCGGCCAGCTGCCGTACGGCGTCGTGGAACCGGACCGGGCGGCGGACCTGCTGCGCCCAGTAGTCCGGCGAGCCGAGCTCCTCCGCCGTCGCCGGGCGTCCGGTCACCGTGGAGACGATCGGCACGGTGGGCTGACGGAATGTCAAGGTCTCGGCCACCGCGCGGAGTTCGTCCAGCATCGGATCCATGGCGGGGGAGTGGAAGGCGTGGCTGACCCGCAACCGCGTGGTCCGGTGGCCGCGCTCGCCCAGCCGTTCGGCGATCGCCAGCACCGCGTCCGTCCGGCCGGAGAGGACCACGGCGGACGGCCCGTTGACGGCGGCGACGGCCGCGCCCTCGGTCAACAGCGGCAGCACCTCGGCCTCGGCGGCGGCCACCGCCACCATCGCCCCGCCCGGCGGAAGGGCCTGCATCAGCCGCGCCCGGGCGGTCACCAGCACGGCCGCGTCGGCCAGGTCCAGCACCCCGGCGACGTGTACGGCGGCGAGCTCCCCGATGGAGTGGCCGGCCAGGACGTCCGGCCGCACGCCCCAGGACTCCAGCAGCCGGAACAGCGCCACCTCGACCGCGAACAGGGCGGGTTGGGTGTACTCGGTGCGGTCCAGCAGTGCGGCCGCCTCGGTGTCCGGTCCGGCGTCCAGGACCTCCCGCAGCGGACGCGGCAGGTGCCGGTCCAGCTCGGCGCAGACCTCGTCGAAGGCCGCGGCGAACACCGGATGGCGCGCGTGGAGCCGGCGGCCCATGCCGAGCCGCTGGCTGCCCTGGCCGGCGAACAGGAAGGCCAGCCGCCCGCCGGCCTTCCGCCCGGGCGACGCCGGGTCGGCGATCAGTTCGTCCAGCCGCTCCAGGAAGTCCTCACGGGTCGTGGACACCAGCGCGGCGCGGTGCTCGAAGGCCGTCCGGCCGGTGGCCAGCGAGAAGCCGAGGTCGAGCGGACGCAGGTCCGGGCGCTCGTCGAGGCGTTCGCGCAGCCGGACGGCCTGGGCGCGCAGCCCCTCGGCGCTGCGGGCGGACAGCAGCCACGGGACGGCCGGCGCGTCGGCACCGCGCGGCGGCGCGGCGGCCCCGGGCACGGCCCGCTCCACCGGGGCCTGTTCGAGGACGACGTGGGCGTTGGTGCCGCTGATGCCGAAGGAGGAGACCCCGGCCCGGCGCGGGCGGCCCGCGGCGGGCCACGGCACGCTGTCGGTGAGCAGGGTCACCGCGCCGGAGGACCAGTCGACGTGCGGGGTCGGCTCGTCCACGTTGAGCGTCCGGGGCAGCGCGCCGTGGCGCATCGCCATGACCATCTTGATCACGCCGGCGACGCCCGCCGCGGCCTGGGTGTGGCCGAGGTTGGACTTGACCGATCCGAGGTACAGCGGCCGCTCCGGTGCGCGGTCGGGGCCGAAGACGGAGAGGATCGCCTCCGCCTCGATCGGGTCGCCGAGCGAGGTGCCGGTGCCGTGGGCCTCGACCGCGTCCACCTCGGTGGTGGTGAGGCCGGCATTGGCGAGGGCCTGGCGGATCACCCGTTCCTGGGAGGGGCCGTTGGGGGCGGTGAGGCCGTTGCTGGCACCGTCCTGGTTGACCGCGCTGCCGCGGACCAGGGCGAGGACGGGGTGGCCGTTGGCGCGGGCGTCGGAGAGCCGCTCCAGCAGGAGGACGCCGACGCCCTCGCCCCAGCCGGTGCCGTCCGCCGCGGCGGCGAAGGGCTTGCAGCGGCCGTCGGGGGCGAGCCCGCGCTGCCGGGAGAACTCGATGAACGGCGTGGGCGTGGACATCACGGTCACGCCGCCGGCCAGCGCCAGATCGCTCTCGCCCGAGCGCAGCGACTGGGCGGCCAGGTGCAGCGCCACCAGCGAGGAGGAGCAGGCGGTGTCGACCGAGACGGCCGGCCCCTCCAGCCCCAGCGCGTACGCCACCCGGCCGGAGGCCACGCTGCCGGCCGTCCCGGAGCCGAGGTAGCCCTGGACCTCCTCGGGCACCCGGCGGGCCCACGAGCCGTAGTCGTGGTACATCACGCCCGCGAAGACGCCGGTCCGGCTGCCGCGCAGGCTGGTCGGGTCGATGCCGGCCCGTTCGACGGCCTCCCAGCCGGTCTCCAGGAGTAGCCGCTGCTGGGGGTCCATGGCGAGCGCCTCGCGCGGGTTGATGCCGAAGAACGCGGCGTCGAAGGCGGTGGCGTCGCGCAGGAACGCTCCGTGGCGCGCGTAGCTCCTGCCCGGCGTGCCCGGCTCCGGGTCGTACAGTCCGGCGAGGTCCCAGCCCCGGTCCTCGGGCAGTTCGCCGACGGCGTCGAGGCCGTTCGCGACCAGCGCCCACAGGCCCTCGGGGGAGGTGATGCCGCCGGGGTAGCGGCAGGCCATCGCGACGATCGCGATCGGCTCCTCGGCGGTGGTCGCCGCCGCGCGCGCCCGGACCGGCGCGGCCTCCTCGGCGTCGCCCAGCAGCCGGGACGCCAGGTAGCCCGCCAGCTCCTGCGGGGTGGGGCGGTCGAAGACCAGGCCGGCGGGGAGCGTCAGACCGGTCAACGCGCCCAGGCGGTTGCGCAGTTCGAGCGCGGTCAGGGAGTCCATGCCCAGCTGGGCGAAGGCCCGGCCGTCCTGGGTGTCGTCCAGGGCGTCGAGACCGAGGACGGCCGCGGCCTCGGCCCGCACCACGGCGGTCAGCTCGCGCAGTCGCTCCGCCTCGTCCAGGGTGCGCACCCGGCCGGACAGTTCGGCCGCCGGGGCGGGCGTCCGGGCCGGGCGGTGGGCCGGTTCCGGACGGACCAGGGCGCGCAGCAGCGGCGGGGCCGGGGCGAGGCCGGGAGCGCCCGCGCCGGCCGCCGCCGGGGCGGTGGGGTCGAGGCGCGCCGGTGCGAGGAGCGGCTCGTCGGCGGCCAGGGCCGCGTCCAGCAGGGCGAGCCCGTGCGCGGTGCTCAGCGGGCGCACGCCCACCCGGGCGAGCCGGGCCAGGTCGGACGCGTCGAGGCCGGAGGTCAGCCCGCTGCGCTCCGCCCAGAGCCCCCAGGCCAGCGAGGTGGCGGGCAGGCCGAGGGCGCGGCGGTGTCCGGCGAGGGCGTCCAGGAAGGCGTTGGCGGCCGCGTAGTTGCCCTGGCCGGCCGAGCCGAGCAGCCCGGCGGCCGAGGAGAACAGTACGAATGCCGAGAGCGGCTGACCCTGCGTCAACTCGTGGAGGTGGAAGGCGGAATGGGCCTTGGGTCGCAGGACGCCCGCGAGTCGCTCGGGGGTCAGCGAGCCGATCGCCCCGTCGTCCAGGACCCCGGCCGCGTGCACCACGGCTGTCAGCGGGTGCTCGGCGGGCACGTCAGCCAGCAGGGCCGCCACCGCCTCGCGGTCGGCGAGGTCGCAGCCGGCCACCGTGGCGTGGGCCCCCAGGGTGGTCAGCTCGGTCAGCAACTCCTCGACGCCCGGCGCTCGTTCGCCGCTGCGGCTGACCAGCAGGAGGTGCCGGGCGCCGTGCTCGGCGACCAGGTGGCGGGCGACGAGCCGGCCGAGCAGCCCCGTCCCGCCGGTGATCAGCACCGTGCCCTCCGGGTCGAGCGGACGGGCCGACCGCAGCTCGGGGACGTCCACCCGGGCCAGTCGTGGCAGCCGTACGGTGCCCGCGCGCAGGGCGAGTTGGGGCTCCTCGCCGGCGGTCGCGGCCGCCAGCGCACGGGCGGAGGCGGGGGCGTCGTCGAGGTCGGCGAGGACCAGGCGTCCGGGGTGCTCGGTCTGCGCGGAGCGCAGCAGCCCCCAGACGGCGGCTTCGGCGGGGTCGGGCGTCTCCCCGTCGGCCGCGGCCACGGCGCGGTGGGTCACCAGGACCAGCCGCGCCGAGGCCAACCGCTCCTCGGCCAGCCACTCCTGGACCAGGGCCAGCGCCCGCTCCGTCGTCGCCAGGGCCCGGTCGGCGGCGGAGCCGGTCTCCGCGGTGCCCGCCGGGCGCGTGGCGGCGAACACCTGGTCCGGCACCGGCTCGCCGGCGTCGAGCGCGGTGCGCAGCGCGGTGAGATCGGCCCAGCGCGGCGCCGGCTCACCCGGCAGGAGGTCGTCCGGCAGCAGGTCGTCCGCGCCGAGCACCGCCCGCCGCCCGGTCGGGGCCGGCGCCACCGGGGCGGGGGCGGCGGGCCAGTCGAGCCGGTAGAGCCCGCTCTCCCCGGCCTCCGGTCGCCCGGCCGCGAGGTCCGCCGGCGCCGGGCGCAGCACGAGGGCCCCGACGGACGCCACCGGGTGCCCGTCCGCGTCGTGGGCGGTGAGCGTCGCCTCGCCCGGTCCGGCGAGGCCGAGCCGGACCCGCAGCGCGGCCGCGCCACGGACCGGCGCCGACACCCGCTGCCAGGCGAACGGCAGTACGGCCGGAGCCCCGTCGTCCGCCACCAGGCCGATGGTGTGCAGGGCCGCGTCGAACAGGGCCGGGTGCACCGCGTACCGCTCGGCCTCGGCCTGCTCGGCGCCGGTCAGGACGACCTCGGCGAGGACGTCCTGACCACTGCGCCAGGCCCGGACCAGGTTCCGGAAGGCCGGGCCGTAGCCGTAGCCCCGGCGGGCCAGCCGCTCGTACAGGTCCGCGGTGTCGATCTCCGCGGCGCCGGGCGGCGGCCACTCCTCGGCCGGGGCGGGCGGCTGCTCCGGCCCGGGGGCGAGCAGCCCGGTGGCGTGCTGGGTCCACGGCAGGCCCGCCCCGGCGTGCTCGGCGCGGGAGAAGATCCGGATGCTCCGGCGGCCCGTCCCGTCGGCCGCGCCCACCGCGACCTGGAGGGCGACGCCGCCGGCCGGCGGGGGCAGCAACGGCGCGGTCAGGCCGAGCTCGTCGAGCAGCGCGCAGCCGACCTGCTCGCCGGCGAGGAGGGCGAGTTCGACGAAGGCGGTGCCGGGCAGCAGGACGGCGCCGGCGACCCGGTGGTCCCCCAGCCAGGGCTGCGCCCGTTCGGCCAGCCGGCCGGTGAGGACGTACTCGTCGGTGCCGGCGAGGTGCAGCACCGAGGACAGCAGCGGATGGTCCACCGGCCGCTGACCGGTCGCGCGCGGCGCGGCCCCGGCCGGGTCGGTGGGGGCGTCCAGCCAGTACCGGGTGCGCTGGAAGGGGTAGGTGGGCAGCTCGACCGCGGGACCGTCGGCCGGGCCGAGGAGGGCCGTCCAGTCCACTGCGAGTCCCTGGGCGAAGTCCTCGGCGGCGGCCGGTACCTGTCCGGCGGAGCCCACCACGCCCTCGGTGCCGGCGGCGACGGCGGCGAGACCGGCGAGCAGCTCCGCACCGTCCCGGCCGACCACGACGGCGCGGTGCTCGAAGACCGACCGGGTGGTGGCCAGCGCCCGGGCCACGGCTGCCGGGTCGAGCCCGGGCCGATCGGCCGCCAGGGCGATCAGTTGCTCGGCCCGGGCCCGCAGCGCGCCGGGCGTCCGCCCGGAGAGCACCCACGGGAGGACCGCCGGGCCGGCGGCGGCAGGGACGGGTTCGGGTTCGGGCTGAAGCCGGGGCTCGGGCTGTTCCAGGATGACGTGGGCGTTGGTGCCGCTGATGCCGAAGGAGGAGACGGCGGCCCGGCGCGGGGTGTCGCCGGTAGGCCAGGGGGTGTTCTCGGTGAGCAGGGTGACCGCGCCGGAGGTCCAGTCGACGTGGGGGGTCGGTTCGTCCACGTGGAGGGTGCGGGGCAGGACGCCGTGGCGCATGGCCATGACCGTCTTGATCACGCCGGCCACGCCGGCGGCGGCCTGGGGGTGGCCGATGTTGGACTTCACCGAACCGAGGCGAACGGGTCGTTCCGCCGGGCGGTGCTGTCCGTAGGTGGCGAGCAGGGCCTGGGCCTCGATCGGGTCGCCGAGGCGGGTGCCGGTGCCGTGGGCCTCGACCGCGTCCACGTCGGCGGGGGTGAGGCCGGCGTCGGCGAGGGCCTGGCGGATCACCCGCTGCTGGGCGGGGCCGTTGGGGGCGGTGAGGCCGTTGGAGGCGCCGTCCTGGTTGACCGCCGAGCCGCGGACCACGGCGAGCACGGGGTGGCCGTTGGCGCGGGCGTCGGAGAGCCGCTCCAGGACCAGGACGCCGACGCCCTCGCCCCAGCCGGTGCCGTCCGCCCCGGCGGCGAAGGGCTTGCAGCGGCCGTCGGGGGCGAGCCCGCGCTGCCGGGAGAACTCGACGAAGACGCCCGGGCTCGACATCACCGTCACCCCGCCCGCCAGCGCCAGCGAGCACTCGCCCGAGCGCAGCGACCGGGAGGCCAGGTGCAGCGCCACCAGCGAGGTGGAGCAGGCGGTGTCGATGCTGACGGCCGGGCCCTCCAGCCCGAGCGCGTAGGCGAGCCGGCCGGAGACCACGCTTGCGGCGCTGCCGGTCAGCACATAGCCCTCGGCGGTGCCGGCCGGCTCCGCCAGGCGGGGGCCGTACTCGCCGTTGGACGCGCCGACGTAGACCCCGGTGTCGCTGCCGCGCAGGGTGGCCGGGTCGATGCCGGCCCGTTCGACGGCCTCCCAGCCGGTCTCCAGCAGCAGCCGCTGCTGCGGGTCCATGGCGAGCGCCTCGCGCGGGCTGATCCCGAAGAACGCGGCGTCGAACTCGCCCGCGTCGTACAGGAATCCGCCGTGCCGGCTGTACGAGGTGCCGGGCCGGCCGGGCTCCGGGTGGAACAGCCGCCCGACGTCCCAGCCGCGGTCGTCGGGCAGTTCGCCGATCGCGTCGGTGCCGGAGAGGACGAGGTCCCACAGGCCGTCGGGGGAGGTGACGCCGCCGGGGTAGCGGCAGGCCATGCCGACGATGGCGATCGGTTCGTCGGCGGGGGCCGGCGCCACGAGGGCGGGGGCCGGGCGGGCGTCCTCGCCGGTGAGCCCGGCGAGGACGGCCTCGGCGACCGCCTGCGGGGTGGGGTGGTCGTAGACCAGCGTGGGGGACAGCCGCAGCCCGGTCGCGGCGTTCAGCCGGTTGCGCAGCTCCACGGCCGTCAGCGAGGTGAGGCCCAGCTCGGAGAAGACCCGGCGCTCCCGGACCTGCTCGGCGGAGGCGAAGCCGAGGACGGTCGCGACGGCCCCGCGCACGAGCTCCGACACCGCCTCCGCGCGGAGCTGCGGATCGAGTCCGGCCAGCCGTCGGGCGAGCTCCTCGCCGTCCGGGCCCGCGGCGGCCGGGGCGGCGGCCGCCCGGCGGGCCTCGGGGACGGTGTCGAACAGCGGGCGCGGGCGGGCGAGGGTGAGGGCGGGGACGAGGACGTCCCAGTCGACCCGCGCCACCGTCACACAGTCGTCCCCGGCGACGAGCGCCCCCTCCAGTGCGGCGAGGCCCTGCTCGGGGGCGAGAGCGGGCAGGCCGAGGCGGTGGAGCTGGTCCGCGACGGCGGTACCGGCCGCCATCCCGGCACCGGCCCACGGCCCCCAGGCGATGGAGGTGGCCGGCAGGCCCTGGGCGCGGCGGTGCTCCGCGAGGGCGTCGAGGAAGGCGTTGCCCGGGGCGTAGCCGCCCTGCCCGGGCAGGCCCCAGGTGGCGGCCACGGAGGAGAAGAGCACGAAGGCGGACAGGTCGGCGTCCCGGGTCAGCTCGTCCAGGTTCCGCGCGGCGGTGGCCTTGGCGCGCAGCGCCCGGTCCAGCCGGTCGGGGGTGAGGGCGTCGAGCAGGGCGTCGTCGAGCTGCCCGGCGGCGTGCACCACGGTGGTCAGCGGGAGGTCGTCCGGCAGCGCGGCGAGGACGGCGGCGAGCGCGTCCCGGTCGGCGGCGTCGCAGGCGGCGAGCGTGACGCGGGCGCCGAGCGCGGCCAGTTCGGCGCGCAACTCCTCGGCGCCGGGCGCCTGTTCGCCGCGCCGGCTGACCAGCAGCAGGTGCTCGGCGCCGGCCGCCGCCAGCCGACGGGCGACCAGCGCGCCGAGCGCCCCGGTGCCGCCGGTGACCAGGGCGGTGCCCCGGGTGCGCCAGGCGCGGTGGGCCTGCGGCGGGGCGGGGGAGCGTTCGAGGCGGCGGGCGAACACGCCGAGCGGCCGGACCGCGAGCTGGTCCTCCGCGCCCTCACCGGACAGCACCTCGGCCAGGTGGTCCGCGGAGGCGTCGTCGGCCTCGGCCGGCAGATCGACCAGGCCGCCCCGGCGCTCGGGGTGCTCCAGGGCGACGATCCGCCCCAGGCCCCACAGTTGGGCCTGCTCCGGGTCGCGCACCCCGTCCCCGGCGCCGGTGCCCACGGCGCCGCTGGTGGCGTACCAGAGCGGGACGACCGGCTCCAGCTCGCCGAGGGCCTGGGTCAGCGCGAGCGAGGCGGCCAGACCGACGGGTACGGACGGGTGGCCGGCCAGCGGCCCTTCGGCCAGGGCGAGCAGGGACAGCACTCCGGTCGGGTGGAACCCGTCCAGCGCGGCGCGCAGCCGCTCGGCGACGCCGGCCCGGTCCGCGGCCGGGTCGACGGCGACCTGCCGGACCTCGGCGCCGCGGAGGGTCAGCGCCCGGACGGCCGCCCGTGCCCAGGGGCCGCTGCGCGCGGTGTCCGCGGGGACGGCCACCAGCCAGCGTCCGCCCGGGGCGGCGGCCGGGAGCGGGTCGACCCGGTGCCAGCGGACCCGGTAGCGCAGGGAGTTCAGCTCCGCCCGCGCGCGTCGGCGCCCGTGCCAGCGGGACAGCGCCGGCAGCGCGGCGGACAGCGCCTCGGCGGCGGGGGCGTCCGGGGCGGAGCCGAGGTCGAGCTCGGCGGCGACGGCCTCGGTGTCGCCCTGCTCCACCGCGGCCCAGAACCGCTGTTCGGCCTCGTCGGGCGCGGCGGTGCCGGAGCCCGGGCGGTCGGCGGGCTGCCACCAGTACCGGTCCCGGCGGAACGGATAGGTGGGCAGCTCGACCACCCGGGCGCCGGCGTCGGCGAACAGCACCGCCCAGTCCACGGTGAGCCCCTGGACGAAGTCCTCGGCGGCGGCCACCATCAGGCCGGCGGCGCCCTCGGCGGGGGCCGTCACGCCCTCGGTGCCGGCGGCGACGGCGGCGAGCCCGGCGAGCAGCTCGGCGCGGTCGGTGCCGAGGACCACCGCGCGGTGCTCGAAGGCGGCGCGGGCGGTGGCGAGGGTGTACGCCACGTCGACCGGCCGGGCCCCGGGGTCGGCGGTCAGGTGCCGGGCGAGCCGTACGGCCTGCTCGCGCAGCGCCTCGGGCGTCTTCGCGGACAGCGCCAGCGGCAGCGGGCCGGCGGCAGCCGCAGGGACGGGTTCGGGTTCGGGCTGAAGCCGGGGCTCGGCCGGGGGCTCCTCCAGGATGACGTGGGCGTTGGTGCCGCTGATGCCGAAGGAGGAGACGGCGGCCCGGCGCGGGGTGTCGCCGGTGGGCCAGGGGGTGTTCTCGGTGAGCAGGGTGACCGCGCCGGAGGTCCAGTCGACGTGGGGAGTGGGTTCGTCCACGTGGAGGGTGCGGGGCAGGACGCCGTGGCGCATGGCCATGACCGTCTTGATCACGCCGGCCACGCCGGCGGCGGCCTGGGGGTGGCCCAGGTTGGACTTCACCGAGCCCAGCAGCAGCGGGAGTTCACGCTCCTGCCCGTAGGTGGCGAGCAGGGCCTGGGCCTCGATCGGGTCGCCGAGGCGGGTGCCGGTGCCGTGGGCCTCGACCGCGTCCACGTCGGCGGGGGTCAGGCCGGCGTCGGCGAGGGCCTGGCGGATCACCCGTTCCTGGGCGGGGCCGCTCGGGGCGGTGAGGCCGTTGCTGGCACCGTCCTGGTTGACCGCCGAGCCGCGCACCACGGCCAGCACCCGGTGCCCGTGACGCCGCGCGTCGGAGAGCCGCTCCAACAGCAGGACGCCGACGCCCTCGCCCCAGCCGGTTCCGTCCGCCCCGGCGGCGAAGGCCTTGCAGCGCCCGTCCTCGGACAGTCCGCGCTGGCGGCTGAACTCGACGAAGGTGCCCGGCGTCGACATCACCGTCACCCCGCCCGCCAGCGCCAGCGAGCACTCGCCCGAGCGCAGCGACCGGGCGGCCAGGTGCAGCGCCACCAGCGAGGACGAGCAGGCGGTGTCGATGCTGACGGCCGGGCCCTCCAGCCCGAACACGTAGGCGAGCCGGCCGGAGGCCACGCTGCCCGCGCTGCCGGTGAGCAGGTAGCCGTCGGTGCCGTCCTCGCCCTTGTGCAGGCGCGGCCCGTAGTCGGAGGCCATCAGCCCGGTGAAGACGCCGGTCCGGCTGCCGCGCAGCGGCGCGGGGTCGATCCCGGCCCGCTCGAAGGCCTCCCAGGCGACCTCCAGCAGCAGCCGCTGCTGCGGGTCGGTGGCCAGCGCCTCGCGCGGGGACATGCCGAAGAACTCGGCGTCGAAGCGGTCGGCGTCGTGCAGGAAGCCGCCGTGCCGGGTGTAGGAGGTGCCGGGGTGCTGCGGATCGGGGTGGTGGAGCGCGTCGAGGTCCCAGCCCCGGTTGTCGGGGAAGCCGCCGACGGCGTCCCGCCCCTCGGCGACCAGCCGCCACAGCTCCTCGGGGCCGCCGGCTCCGCCGGGGAAGCGGCAGGCCATGCCGACGATCACCACCGGGTCGTCGGTGTCGGGGGCGGTCGGGGCGACGGGGGCCTCGAACGGCGCGGCGGCGGGGGTGTCGAGCAGCCCGGTCAGCAGGTGGGCGGCCAGTGCGCGGGGGGTGGGGTGGGCGAAGACGGCGGTGGTCGGCAGCCGCAGTCCGGTCGCCGCGTTCAGCCGGTTGCGCAGTTCGACGGCGGCGATCGAGTCGAAGCCCGCGTCCTTGAAGGCGCGGCCCGGGCCGACCGAGGCGCCGGAACCGTGGCCGAGGACGGCCGCGGTCTGCTCCCGCACCAGGTCGAGCAGCAGGTCGTCGCGCTCGGACGGCGGCAGCGCGGTCAGCCGCTCGGCCAGTGGCCGCGGCTCCCCGGGCCGGTCGGCGCTCGAGGCGCGCGGCTCGGGGGCCTCGGCGGCGGGGGCGGGTGCCGCCGGGGCGGCAGCGGTGGTCCCGGGCAGCCAGTACGGCGTGCGCTGGAAGGCGTAGGTGGGCAGTGCGACCGGCCGGGTGGCACCGAAGAACGGCGTCCAGTCCACGGCGGCGCCGGCGACCTGGGCCTGGGCGAGCGAGCTGAGCAGCCTGGTCCGGCCGCCGTCCTCACGCCGGAGCGTGCCGACGACGGCGGCCGGGTCCTGCGGGGTGGTCCACGACTCGGCGGCCTCCTGGACGCCGACGGCGAGGACGGGGTGCGGGCTGGACTCCACGAAGAGCCGGTGGCCGTCGGCGAGCAGGGCGCGGACGGTCTGCTCGAACCAGACCGTCCCGCGCAGGTTCCGGTACCAGTAGTCGGCGTCCAGCGCGGTGGTGTCGGCGACCGGGCCGGCCGTGACGGTCGAGTAGAAGGCGACGTCCGTGGCCGGGAGCGGGGTGATGTCGGCGAGGGCGGCGAGCAGTTCGTCCCGGACGGCCTCGACACCGGGGGAGTGCGAGGCGTAGTCGACGTCGATCCGCCGGGCCCGGACGTCCTCCGCCTGGTAGGTGGCGAGCAACCGGTCGAGGACGTCGCCGTCGCCCGCGAGCACGGTGGCGGAGGGGCCGTTGACGGCGGCCACCGCGACCCGGTCGCGCCAGGGCGCGATCCGCTCGGCGACCTCGGCGACGGGCAGCGGCACGGAGACCATCGCGCCCGTCCCGGCGAGCCGGGTGAGCGCCTGCGACCGCAGGGCGACGATCTTGGCGGCGTCCCGCAGCGACAGCACCCCGGCGACGTGGGCGGCGGCGATCTCGCCCTGCGAGTGGCCGACCACCGCGTCCGGCGTCACGCCGTGGGCCCGCCAGACCGCGGCGAGCGAGACCATGACCGCCCACAGGGCGGGCTGCACGACGTCCACCCGCTCCAGGGACGGCGCCCCGGGCTCGCCGCGCAGCACGGCGGTGAGCGACCAGTCGACGAACTCGGCGAGCGCCTCC
The DNA here is from genome assembly GCF_040629945.1 of Kitasatospora sp. NPDC005856. Classification (NCBI taxonomy): domain Bacteria; kingdom Bacillati; phylum Actinomycetota; class Actinomycetes; order Kitasatosporales; family Streptomycetaceae; genus Kitasatospora; species Kitasatospora sp. NPDC005856. Next base: position 51,915 of record NZ_JBEXWT010000051.1, read on the forward strand.
TCGCACGCGGCGATCCGCTCGGCGAAGACCTCGCTGTCCGCCAGCAGCTCCCGTCCCATGGCCGCCCACTGGGACCCCTGGCCGGGGAAGACCAGCACCGTGCGGCCCCGCACGGCGGCGGCGGTGGCCGCCACGGCGTTGCGGGCGGGCCGGTCCTCGGCCAGGGCGGTGAGACCGGCGAGCAACTCGGCGCGGTCGGTGCCGACCACCACCGCGCGGTGCTCGAACACCGACCGGGTGGTGGCCAGGGCGTGTCCGACCTCGACCGGCCCGGCGTCCTGGTGTCCGGTCAGGAAGTCGGCGAGGCGGGCGGCCTGGGCGCGCAGCGCGGCGCCGCTGCGGGCGGACAGCGGCCACGGCACGGCGGCCGGTTCGGCCGGCGGCCGGTCGGTCTCGCCCGCCGGGGCGGCCGGCGGTTCGGTCAGCACCACGTGGCAGTTGGTGCCGCCGAGTCCGAACGAGCTGACCCCGGCGACGAGTCGGCGGTCCTGCCGCGGCCAGGGCGACAGCTCGGTGTGGACGGCGAGGTTCAGTTCGTCCAGCGGGATGTCCGGGTTGGGCGTGCGGTAGTTGAGGCTCGGCGGGACGAGCCGGTGCCGGATGCTCAGGGCGACCTTGAGGAGGCCGGCGATGCCGGCCGCGCCCTCGAGGTGGCCGAGGTTGGTCTTGGCCGACCCCACCCGCAGCGGGCCGTCGGCCGCACCGTCGGGGGCGTCCCCGCGCGCTCGGCCCACGGCGGCACCGAGGGCGGCCGCCTCCACCGGGTCGCCCGCCCGGGTGCCCGTGCCGTGCAGCTCCACGTACTGGACCTCGGCCGGGTCGACCCCGGAGCGGTGGTAGGCCCGCCGGATCACGGCCTCCTGGGCGCGCGCGTCGGGCGCGGTCAGGCCGGCGCCGCCGCCGTCGTTGTTCACCGCGCTGCCCCGGATCACGCACAGGACGGGCGAGCCCTGCGCGAGCGCGTCGTCGAGCCGCTGGAGCACCACCAGGCCGGCGCCCTCGCCGCGGACGTAGCCGTTGGCCCGGGCGTCGAAGGTGAAGCAGCGGCCGTCCGGGGACAGGCCGCCGAGCTTGGCGGCGGTGACGGCGTTCTCCACCGCGAGGTCCAGGTTCACCCCGCCGGCCAGGGCGAGGGTGCTCTCGCCGCGGCGCAGGCTCTCGCAGGCCAGGTGCACGGCGACCAGGGAGGAGGACTGGGCGGTGTCCACCACCAGGCTCGGCCCGGCCAGCCCCAGGGCGTGGGAGAGCCGGTTGGCGATCACGCCGCGTTGCAGGCCCGCCGCCCAGTGCCGGGTGGTCGCACCGGCGCCGTCGCGGCGCAGCAGGGCCGCGTAGTCGTCCCAGATCGCGCCGACGAAGACGCCGGTCGCGCTGCCGGCCAGCCGTTCGGGCACCAGGCGGGCGTCCTCCAGCGCCTCCCAGCCGAGTTCCAGCACCAGCCGCTGCTGGGGGTCCATCGCGGCGGCCTCGCGCGGGCCGATGCCGAAGAACTCCGCGTCGAAGCCGGTGACGGTGGGCCAGTCCAGGAAGCCGCCGTGCCGCAGGTCGGCCCGGCCCGGGGCGTCGAGGTCGCCGTCGCCGTACCAGGCCTCGGCGTCCCAGCGCTCGGGCGGGGTCGGGCCGACGGCGCTGCGGCCCTCGCGCAGCAGCCGCCAGTACGCCTCGGGGGAGGACGCTCCGGGGAACCGGCAGGCCAGTCCGATCACCGCGATGGGGACGTCGGGCGCCCCGTCGAGGGCTTGTCCGTCGACGGGCGGCTGGTCCATCGGTTCCGACTCCCTAGTGCCGAGTGGGGGCCGGCCGGCTCCCCGGAGCCGGCCGGTGGGCTGGTCACGCGATGAATCTGCCCGGTCCGGGCGGAGCGGGGGCATCGACACCGGGCGGGCGGGTGCCCGCCCGGTCGGTGCCCGGACCGGGAGTCTGAGGGGGTGGGCGGACGCGGTCGCGTCAGATGCCCATGCCGATGCCGCCGCCGACCGGGAGGACCGCGCCGGTGATGTAGCTGGCCTCCTCGCTGGCGAGGAAGCGCACGGCGGCGGCCACCTCGCGGTCGGTGCCGGGGCGGCCGAGCGGGGTCATCTTCATGGTGTCGCGCATCCGGCGGTCGGACAGCGACTTGGTCATGTCGGTCTCGATGATGCCCGGGGCGACCAGGTTGACGGTGATGCCGCGCGGCCCCAACTCCCAGGCCAGCGACCGGGCGAAGCCCAGCAGCGCGGTCTTGGTGGCCGCGTAGTTGGTCTGGCCGGGGGAGCCGAGGAAGCCGAGCGCGGAGGAGAGCAGCACGATCCGGCCGCGCCGCTCGGCGAGCATGGTCGAGGAGGCCGCGCGCACCGTGCGGAACACGCCCCGCAGGTTGACGTCCAGCACCTCGTCGAAGGCCTTGTCGTCCATCCGCAGCAGCAGGGTGTCCCGGGTGATCCCGGCGTTGGCGACCAGCACCTCGACCGGGCCCTGCTCGCGGGCGACGGTCTCCAGCGCCTCGTCCACCGACGCCTGGTCGGTGACCTCGCAGCGCACCCCGAGGAAGCCCTCCGGGACGTCTCCGCCACGGTGGCCGACCGCGACCCGGTCGCCGTCCGCCGCCATCGCGCGGGCCACCGCCAGACCGATGCCGCGGTTGGCCCCGGTGATGAAGACTGATCGAGACATGGTTCGTGGGTCGCCTTTCATGAGGTGGTCGTTCGGTGCGGCCCGCCGAGCCGTCGGCGGGCGTGCGGACGGAGCGGGCGCGGTCAGCGCTCCGGGGCCTGGACCAGCAGGCAGGACCAGGTGAACCCGGCGCCCGCGCTGAACACCAGGGCGGCCTCGCCGGGGGCGAGCACGTCCGCCTCCAGCAGGTCCGCGAGTCCGGCCACCGCGTCGCCCGCGCCGAGGTGGCCGGTGGAGCGGCCGAAGTCCAGCGGCTCGGCCGTGGTCTCCTCGGCCAGGATGGTGAGCCAGGAGTCCTGCAGGGTCTTGCGGCCGAAGCGGGGCAGCACCGCGTAGCGCAGCCGGGGGTCGCCCGGGTGCATGCCGGCGCCGTCCAGGGCGTCGGCGATGATCGTGCGGATGCTGCGCCGGTTGACCTCGACGAACCGCTCGTTGCCGTGTTCGCGCAGGTAGGCGCGCTTGGTGATCCGCATGTCGACCCGGTCGCGCACGCCGCGCGAGACCGGGGCGAAGGGGTCGACGCCCCGGTGCATGGCCTCCAGCTCGGCGGCGGCGGTGCTCGCCGTCGAGCGCAGCAGCAGCCCGTCGTCGGTCTCCGCGCCGGGGCCGCTGAGCACGACCGCGGTGCCGCCGTCGCCGTAGGCCACACCGTAGTCGCTGGCCCAGCGGTCGAAGCCGGGCGCGGTGAAGCGGTCGGCGGTGGTGACCAGGGCGCGCCTGGGGGTGACCCCGCCGCCGCCCGCGGTCAGGTACGTCGAAGCGAGCTGGATGGCGGTGCTGCCGCCGTTGCACACCTGCTGGATGCCGATCGGCAGGGCGCGGTCGGCGCCGATCCGGTGCGCGATGTAGTGGGCGGGCGACCACAGGTCGTGCCCCTGGTAGTACATGCTCGCGTGGAAGGTCAGGTCGAGTTCCTTGGGCTGGACGCCGACCGCGTCCATGGCCTTGCGGGCGGCGGCGACCGCCATGTCGGGCGCCGTCTCCTCGACGGCGGCGGGGACGTCCTCGTGACCGAGGTCCCGGGCGTGCCGGGGCGTCAGCCGGCCCTCCTGGACCGCGCACTCGACGCGGTCGCGTTCCTCGGGGAGCCACAGCGCCGCGGCCGTGATGCTCACCGGTTCCGCCAGCCTCATCCCCGACCTCCTTCCGGAAATTCGCTCTGCGGGTACTTCCCGACCGAGTCTGCGGCGGGCAGATAGAAGCGGGTTAAAAAACGGCGTCAACTCCCGGGCGAACGGCCCGAATGTGCCGATTTGGGCCATGCCACCTTCGACACACGACCGCCTGCAACTATTGACGGGTTGCCGCCTCCCTGGTTGCTGGATTCGAATTGCGGGGCACTCGCCGACCGGCTCCGGGGAAATCCGGAGGGCCGGATTACCGGCAGTCGTGACCAATTGAGGGGATGAGGAATATGGGCAGCAGCCAGCTTCCGGGCGAAATTCGGGAGAAGGTCCGCGAAATCGTCGCCGAGGTGCTCGAAGCGGACATTGCCGACCTCAGCGACGAGAAGAGCTTCGTCGACGACCTCGACGCCGACTCGCTCCTGGTGATCGAGATCATCTCGAGGTTCGAGCGTGACCTGCACATCAAGATCCCCAAGGACGACCTGTCCGAGCTGGACACCCTCCCCGAGGCCTACGAGCTCGTCGCCAAGCACTACGCCGCGGAGGCCGTAGGTGCGTAGCAGGGCGCCCCGGCGGGTCGTCGTCACCGGGCTCGGGGCCGTCAGCGGCCTCGGGCTCGGGGTCGGGGAGCTGATCGAGGGCATCCGGCACGGCCGGAGCGGCATCGGTCCGATCGAGCAGTTCGACCCGACGGGCTTCGAGCACACCCTGGCCGGTGAGGTCCGCGGCTTCGACCCGTCGGAGCACCTGCGCCGCACCGCCCCGGAGCGCTGGGGGCGCAGTGGTCAACTCGCCGCCGCCGCGGGGAGGATGGCCGTCGCCGACGCCGGCCTGGACACCGCGGAGGGGCTCCCGGACGGCGGTGTCAGCTGCTTCGGCACCACCAACGGCGAGTCCCAGGCGGTCGAGCACGCGGTGGCCCGCTGGGTCGCCGACGGGCCCGCCGCGCTCCAGCCGGAGCAGATCGCCCGCACCTCGCCGGGCAACATCGCCGGCGCGGTCTCGGCCGAACTGGGCCTCACCGGTGAGGCGATCACCTTCGGCACGGCGTGCGCCGCCGGCAACTACGCCATCGGCTACGCCTACGACCTGATCCGCTCGGGCGAGACCGACCTCGCCGTCTGCGGCGGCGCGGACGCCTCCAACCGGGCCACCCACGCGGGCTTCCACGCGCTCGGCGCGCTCGCCGAGACCGTGCCGCGCCCCTTCGACGAGCACCGCGACGGCATCGTCACCGCCGAGGGCGGTGCGGCGCTCGTCCTGGAGCCCCTCGACGAGGCGCTGCGCCGCGGCGCGCGGATCTACGCCGAGGTGCTCGGCTACGGCATGACCTGCGACGCCAAGCACATGACCAACCCCAACGCCGCGACCATCGCCGAGTGCGTGCGGATCGCGCACACCAACGCCGGGGTCGAGCCGGGGGACGTCGACTACATCTGCGCGCACGGCACCGGAACCCGGGCCAACGACGTCACCGAGGTGAGCGCCGTGCGGGAGGTGTTCGGGGACGCCCTGCCCCCGATCAGCTCCATCAAGTCGATGCTCGGTCACACCATGGGCGCGGCCGCGGCCTTCGGCGCGCTGGTGTCCTGCGCCGCCCTGCACGAGGGGTTCCTGCCGCCGAGCGCGACGCTGCGCACGGTGGACCCGGAGCTCGGTGAGGTGGACGTCGTCCCCGGCACCGCCCGGGCCGCCGCTCCCCGCGTCGTGCAGAACCACGGCTTCGCCTTCGGCGGCAACAACGCGGTCCTCCTGCTAGGGAAGGTCGACGCATGACCGGAACCACTCTGCTCGACGCGGCCCCCTCCGCCGGCCCGGCCGACGACCGGGAGCACCCGGCGCCGTCCGTCCTGCCGATCGACATCGTCGGCCACGGCGTGTTCAGCGCGGCCGGCCGGGGGACGGCCGCGATCGCCGACGCGCCGGCCCGGCCGCAGGCCCCGGCCGGCGCGCCCGGCGAGGACTGGCCGGAGCTGGCCGTGCGGCCGGTGACGGACTTCGACCCGCAGGCCCTCCTCGGCCGCAAGGGGCTGTCCCGGATGTCCCGCACCGACCAGCTGGTCATGGCGGCCTGCACGATCGCCACGGACGGGACCGCCGCCTCGGCGACGGCCCGTACCGGCATCGTGCTGGGCACCACCGTGGGCAGCTCCGGCGCCCAGGAGGTGTTCTTCCGCGACACCTTCGTGCAGGACCGCCCGTACCTGGTCAACCCGTCCGCCTTCCCCGGCACGCTGATGAACTCGGCGGCCGGTAAGACGGCGATCCGGCTCGGCCTCACCGGGGTCAACGCGACCGTCTCCGGCGGCCCGCTGGCCGCGCTGCACGCCCTGCGCTACGCCCGGACCGCGCTGGCCAACGGCCACGCGGACCGGCTGCTCGCGGGTGGCGTGGAGGAGCTGTCCGCGGCCGCCGCCTGGTCCTGGCGGCAGAGCGGCGCCCTGCACCCGACGGCGGCCCTCGGCGAGGGCTGCGGGGTCTTCGTGCTGGAGCGCGAGGGCGCGGCCGGCGACGGCCGCGACGTCCTCGGGCAGCTGCTGGCCTGCGAGATCGGCCACGCGGACCCGGTCGCCGACGGTCCGCTCGCGATGGCCGCCCGGCTCGCCGCCGTGGTGCGCCGCGCCCTGCGGCGCAGTGGGCTGCCGGCCGACGAGCCGGTGGCCGTGGCACCCGGGGCGGCGGCCCGGCGCGGCTGGGCCGCGGTCGAGCGGCGCGCCCTGCGCGAGGCCCTCGGCGCCGTCCCGGCGGACCGGACGGTCCGCGCCGACACCGCGCTCGGCGAGACCTACGGGGCCTCCGTGGCCCTGCAGCTGGCGGCCGTCCTGGGCCGCTGGCAGGCCGGGCAGGCCGCACCGCGGGAGCGGGCGGCCGTGCTCACCACGGTCGGCCCCGACGGGTCCGTCGGCGCCGCGGTGATCGTCCGGCCCGACCCGCGCTGAGCTCCCGCCCGCGCACGTCCACCGCACCGATCTGGAGATCTCTCATGGAAAGCACGTCTCTGCTCGCTCCCCCGGACCAGGCCGAGGAGGTCCTGGCCCCGCTGGCGTACGAGCAGACCGTCCCCCGCAGCCTGGTGCACCGCTGGTCGCTCTCCGAGGTGTTCCTGACCGGATCGCGTGCGGTGGACGGGCGGCGGTTCGAGGCCGCCGCCCAACTGCCGCTGTCCCACGGGTACTTCCGGGACCACCCGGGCCGTCTCGACCACCACGACGTGCTGCTCGTGCTGGAGGCGTGCCGGCAGTCCGTGACCGCCGCGGCCCACCTCCACCAGGGCGTCCCGGCCGCCACCACCTTCATGGTGACCGCCTGGTCCCTGGAGATCACCGACGGGGACGCGCTGGCCTGCGGCACCCGCCCGGGCGAGCTGGCCATCGCCGGCGACGTCACCGGCCGGCACGAGCGCGGCGGACGGCTGCGCCGGCTGGAGTTCGCGATGGACCTCGCCCTGGACGGCAAGCCGCTCGGGCACCTCACCATGGACGTCCGCTCGACCGCGACCGACCAGTACCACAACCTGCGCTACATGCAGCGCGGCAGCGAGGTGCCGAACGCCTTCGGCCTGCCCGCCGACCCGATCGGCGAGCCGGTCGAGCCGGCCTCGGTGCACCGCCTCGACCCGGTGAACGCCGTCCTCGACGACGTCCGCCGCGAGGACGGCGGGCTGAGCGCGGTGCTCAGCCCGCGCACCTTCCGCAACCGCAGCATGTACGACCACCCGTACGACCACGTCCCGGCCATGGTCTTCAGCGAGGCCGCCCGCCAGTGCGCGCTGCTGCTCGCCGACGGCGCGGAGGGCGCGGGCCGGGTGCTGCGGCTGGAAGGCTCGTTCGACCGCTTCGCCGAACTGGACCAGACCGTCCGGCTCACCGCCGCACCGGACCCGGACCGCGGCGCCACCTCCTACCTGCTGCGGGCGGTGCAGGGCGACGAGGCCGTGGCTTCCGTCTCCGTCACGCTCGCCTGACCCGCTCACCCCACCACCCTTTTCGGAAGGCACACCCATGTCCCACCTGTCCATGGTCTGGTTCGACTTCGGCGGCGTCCTGTCCCCGCCGCTGGAGCGCATCTACGAGGCGTACGAGGTCAAGACCGGCATCACCCCCCGCCAGCTCAAGGCCGCGATCAAGGGCGTCGCCGACGAGATGGGCCTGCCCACCATGGCGCCCGTCGAGGTCGGCGTGATCAGCGAGCCCGAGTGGGGCCGCCGGCTGGCCCGGGTGCTGGCGGAGCAGAACCCCGGCATCGACCTGTCCCGTGCCGAGCTGGAGACCTTCGGCCGGCAGTGGTTCGACGGCATCGTGGCCAACCCGGTGATGGTCCGGGCGTACCGGTACATCCAGGAGAACGGGCTGCGCGTCGGCGTCCTGTCCAACAACGTCACCGAGTGGGGCCCGTACTGGAAGGCGATCATCGCCCCGGTCGGCGAGGTCGACGTGCTGATCGACTCCTCCGAGGTCGGCCACCGCAAGCCCGACCCGGAGATCTTCGAGATCGCCGCCAAGACCGCCGACGTGGCCCCCGCCGAGTGCCTGCTCATCGACGACGTCGAGGAGAACCTCGCCGCCGCCCGCGCCCAGGGCTGGCAGACGGTGCTCTTCCAGGAGGACGAGCAGACCCTCGCCGACCTGCGGGCCGCCACCGGCCTCGCCGGCCTGACCGACCTGCTCTGATCCCGACCGGCCGGACCTCCCGGAGGAGCCCCACCATGACCACCTCACTCGACGCGTCCGTCTCGGTCACGGACATCCCGGGCCTGGACCCGACGCCGCTGTACACGCCGGTGACCGAGCGCTCGGACGGCGGCCTGCCGCAGATCGCGATTCCCAGCGGCCACAAGGCCGTGCACCTGACCCGCTACGCGGACGTGCACAAGGTGCTGACCGACCCGTCCTACGGCCGGACCGAGACCAACGTCGAGGGCGGCCCGACCTTCTTCCCCACCACCCTGCCGCCCGAGATGCTGATCAACCTGGACGGCCAGGACCACTCCCGGCTGCGCCGGTTCGTCACCGCGGACTACAGCGCCAACGCGGTCGCCAAGCTGCGCCCGTACCTGGACGAGGCGATCACCCGCAGCTTCGCCGAGCTGCGCGCCCAGGAGCGGCCCGACCTGTACACCGCCGTCCTGGACCGGGTGCCGATCGAGCTGACCTGCCACTTCCTCGGCATCCCGGTGGAGGACGTGGCGTACTTCCGCCCGCACTCCCGCACCATCCAGATGGCGCTGCACGACGACGTGCCGCAGCTGGTGGAGGACTTCTTCACCGCGTACAACTACGTCGCCGACATGGTCGCCGGCAAGCGCCCGTACGTCCCGGGCGGCCTGATCGAGAAGTTCATCCAGGGCCGCAACGAGACCGAGCCGCCGCTGGAGGACAAGGAGCTCGTCGGCATCATCTTCACCGCCGTGGTGTCGGTGGACCAGAACGTGCTCTCGGTCCTGGCCAAGGCCGCCCACGTGCTGCTCAGCGCGCCGAGCCTGTGGCAGCGCGCCGTCGCCGAGCCGGAGGTCATGCCGCAGCTGGTCGAGGAGATCATCCGGCTGGTCCCGCTGGGCCGGATGTCCACCTTCCCGCGGGTCGCCCACCGCGAGGTGGTGACCTCCGAGGGAACCATCCACGCCGGCGACCTCGTCTACGCGGACGCCTTCCTCGGCAACCGCGACCCCGAGGTGTACGAGAACCCGCTGGTCATCGACCCGGACCGGAAGGGCAAGCGCCACCTGCAGTTCGGCTACGGCATGCACCACTGCCTGGGCGCGGCGCTGGCCCGCCTGGAGATCGCCGAGATCCTCGGCCGTCTGGTGCGCGAGTTCCCGACGCTGAAGCTGGACGGCGACCCGGCCGACCTGGTCTGGGACGAGGGCGCGCTGCTGCGCCGGCCGACCGGGCTGCCGGTGCGCTGGTAGCCGCACGGTGCCCGCGGGGGACCCCTCCCGCGTCGACGCACCCGGGCCCCGTCTGCTGGCAGGCGGGGCCCGGGCATGTCACCCGGCATGTTCCTTTGGACGTATCCGGGGTTGCACCTGAGGAGCAGTTCCATTGAGTCCCGCGGTTCGGGACCGATATTTTCGTCGAGTGTCGGCCGGGGGGCCGGACGAGATCCCGACCGTCGCGCGGGAACCACGGGGGATACATGTCGGACGTCATGCGTGTCGATGTGCTGGGCACACTGGAATTCCGTTTGACCGACCGGGCCTTCGCACTTCGGGGGCCGAAACTTCGGAAAGTACTGGCCCTGCTCGCACTGCGGGCGAACGAGGACGTGAACATCGACGTGATGGCTCATGAACTGTGGGGGGAGAATCAGCCCGCCACCGCCGTCATGACCGTCCGCACCCACATCTACCACCTGCGGAAGTGGTTCGCCGCGCTCCCGGTCGCGCAGGACTGCAAGCCGCGGATCGCCAGTCAGCCGTACGGCTACCGGCTGGAGATCCCCGAGGAGTGCGTGGACGCCACGGCCTTCCGGCTGCTGTGCGCCCACGGGACCGAACTGCTGGACGCCGGCCGGGTGGACTCGGCCGCCGAGATCTTCGGCCGGGCACTGGCGCTGTGGCGCGGCCCGGTGCTCGCTGACGTGCGGCACGGCGCCGTGATCGAGCAACTCGCCGCGGAACTGGGCGGGTTGCGCGAGCGGGCGATCGAGCACCGGCTGGAGGCGGACCTCGACCGCGGGCGCCACCGGGACGTCGTCGAGGAACTGCGGATGCTGGTCGCGGCCCAGCCGTTCAACGAGTGGCGGCACGCCCAGCTGATCCGCGCCCTGCACGCCTCCGGCCGCCGGGTCGAGGCGCTGGGGGCCTACCAGTCGCTGCGCACCCTGCTCAACCGCGAACTGGGCGTCGAGCCCTCCGGGGACGTCCAGCGGCTGCGCAGCGAGATCCTCCGGGGGGTCGCATGACCTCCGGCCAGGAAGGACGTGACACCGCATGATCGAGGAGCTGCTGTCGGAGCCGGTCGTCGGCGCCGACTCGTTCGACTCCGCGCAGGACACGGCCCTGTTCCCCGAGGAGGAGACCTGGGCCGCCCCGATGGCCACCGCCAGGCGGGCCAAGTTCACCACGATCCGCGACTGCGCCCGGCAGGCGATGGTCCAGCTCGGCCTGCCGCCCGCCCCGATCCTTCGGGGTCGCTCGGGCGAGCCGGTCTGGCCGAGCGGACTCACCGGCAGCATGACCCACACCCGCGGGTACCACGCCGCGGCCGTCGCCTCCTCGCGCGACATCCTGGCGATCGGCGTCGACGCGGAGCCGAACCAGCGGCTGCGCAACCCGGACGTGCTGCCACTGGTGTCGCTCGCCGCGGAGCGGGCGTGGGTCGAGACCCTGCTCGACCGGCGGCCGGAAGTGGCCTGGGACCGGCTGCTGTTCAGCGCGAAGGAGTCCGTCTACAAGGCGTGCTTCCCGCTGGTCGGGCCGCTGGGCTTCGACGACGCGCTGATCACGGTCGATCCCCGGGACGGCACCTTCCGGGCCCGGGTCAGACTTCCGGGTCCAACGGGGCAGGAGGCCCGCTCGACCCGGCTGACGGGCCGGTGGCTCGCCCGCGACGGCCTGATCGTGACCGCGATGGTGCTCCGGCGTCCGCCTCCGCGTCGCCGGCTGCGTCCTTCGCCGGACCTGGTCCGGGTGGCGGGTTTCGGCTGATGAGGTCGAGCAGCCCGGGGAAGCGCGTCTCCAGGTCCTCCCGGCGCAGGTGCGCCTTCCTGCTGTTGCCCCGGTTGATCTGCAGCACCAGTCCGGACTCGCGAAGGATCCGGAAGTGGTGGCTGAGGGTGGACTTCGACACCCCGAGTCCGAAGGACAGGCAGGTCCGCTCGGTGCCGTCCGGCAGACCCACGAACTCCTGGATGACCCTGTACCGCAGGGGATCTGACAGGGCGTTCAGGATCGCCGAAAGCTCCATCTCGTCCCGGTCGGGGTGGCCCTCCGCGTCGACCATCTCTCTTCGCCTCCCTCTCGCTCGCCGGCCACCATCGCAGGCCAGGTTTGACTTGCATCATACCTCCGCCTCGTGCCACTCTTAGGTTCTATAAGAACCGAACCTAAGGTTCGGAGCCCTCCGGAACGGGAGCTTCCCCAACCATGGCTGCACAGACCGAATCCCCCCTCGTCGGGGAAGACGACGGATCCCAGGCGTCAGGGCGCCAGCGCCAGACGCTGATCCTGGTCGCCGTCCTGCTGGCCGTCTTCGTCGTCCCCACGTCCATCTCCGGCACCGGCGTGGCGCTGCCGTACATCGGCTCGGACCTCGACGCGAACCTCGTGCCCCTCCAGTGGGTCGTCAACGCCTTCAACGTGGCGTTCGCCTGCTTCACCCTCGCCTGGGGGTCCATCGCCGACATCATCGGCCGCGTCCGGGCCTTCGCCCTCGGCGCCACGATCTACGCGGTCGCCTCGCTGGTCAGCGTCTTCGCCGGCAACGTGATCCTGCTGGACGTCGCCCGCGCCCTGGCCGGCATCGGCGGCGCCGCGATCTTCTCCTGCGGTGCGGCGATGCTCTCCACCGTCTTCGAAGGCCCCGCCCGCGGCCGGGCGTTCGCCCTCTTCGGCACCGTCGCCGGCATCGGCGTCTCCTTCGGCCCGTCGCTGTCCGGCGCGCTGATCGAGAACGCCGGCTGGCGCTGGGTGTTCGCGGTGCACGTGATCGTGCTGGCCCTGGTCCTGCTCGCGGTCCCGACCATGAGCCGCGCCGTCCAGGAGACCCGCACCGAGGGTGCGCGCATCGACGTCCTCGGCTCCGCCCTGTTCATCCTCGCGATGCTGCTGCTCACCACCGGCATCGCGCAGGGTTCGCAGTGGGGCTGGGCCAGCCCGGGCGTGCTCGGCCTGTTCGCCGGGACGATCGTCGCCCTCGCGGTCTTCGCCGCGGTGGAGAAGCGCAAGGACCACCCGATGCTCGACCTGAGCATCGTCACCAACCGCCGCTTCATGGCGCTCTGCCTGGTGCCGGTGGCCGGCTCCTTCGGCTTCGTCACCATGCTGACCTACCTGCCCAGCTACCTCACCGCCGCCGCCGGCTACTCCAGCGGCAAGGCCGGTGTGATCATGCTGATGCTGACCGTCCCGATGCTGATCCTGCCGCTGGTGGCCGCCAAGCTCGTCGCCAAGGGCGTCTCCGCGATGGGCATCATCTACCTGAGCCTGGTCTTCCTGGTGGTCGGCGCCGCGGGCCTCGAGCTGTACGCGCCGGACGTCAACCTCGGCCTGGTCGCCCTGCCGATGCTGATCACCGGCGCCGGCTACGCCCTCGCGGCCGGCCTCGTCGACGGCAAGGCCCTGGAGCTCGTCGCCCCGGAGCGCGCCGGCATGGCCGCCGGTTTCCTCAACACCATGCGCCTCGGCAGCGAGGCCATCGCCGTCGCCATCTACGGCTCGCTGCTCGCGACCGTCATCAGCGGCAAGACCAAGGACAGCATCGCCGACTACGCCGGCGCCGGCGACCCGACCACCGTGGCCGGGACCGTCGCCAGCGGCAACATCTCCGGCCCGGCCGGACAGGTGGCCGAGGCGCAGCGCGGCAGCTTCACCGACCTCCTGGTCAACGCCTACGACGGCGCCTTCCACACCGTCCTGTGGGTGCTCGGTGGCATCTGCCTGGTGCTGCTCGTGCTCATCGCGGCCCTGCTGAGCGGCCGCAAGGCCGAGCCGGCGAAGGCCAACTGACCCCGCGGCCGCTCCGGAGCGGCTGCGGTCCCGACCCGGTCGGGAGGCGTCCACACCCCCGGGACGCCTCCCGACCGGTACCGGGCCCCGCCCAGCAGGGCGGGGCACCTGTCGGATCCGTCCGACTCAATCCGCAACGTCTGGAGAACAGCCATGACTGGCACCGTGCGGGAGGCCTCGGCCTCCGCCGCCAGCGGTTCCAAGCCGATCCGCAGACTCGATCGGGTGATCATTCGTTTCGCCGGTGATTCCGGTGACGGTATGCAGCTGACCGGTGACCGGTTCACTTCGGAGA
>NZ_JBEXWT010000052.1:0-62847 GCF_040629945.1 Kitasatospora sp. NPDC005856
CCTTCCACGTGCGTGCCGGAGAGCCGGTCCGCGGTGGGGTCAGCCCGCGGCGGCGACGCCCGCCTCGCCCATCGCGCCGATCCGGCCGAGCACCGTGACGTCCAGCTCCTGCGCCGCATAGCTGGCCCGGATCACCTTCTTGTCGAACTTGCCGACCGAGGTCTTCGGCACCGACTCCACGATCGACCAGCGCTCCGGCAGCTGCCAGGAGGCGATCCGCTCGCCCAGGAAGGCCCGCAGCTCCTTCAGACCGACGCTCGCGCCCGGGCGCAGCACCACGGTGGCCAGCGGGCGCTCGCCCCACTTCTCGTCCGGGACGGCGACCACGGCGGCCTCGGCCACGTCGGGGTGCGCCATCAGGGCGTTCTCCAGCTCGACCGAGGAGATCCACTCGCCGCCGGACTTGATGACGTCCTTGGCCCGGTCGGTGAGGGTCAGGTAGCCGTCGGCGGTGATCGTGCCGACGTCGCCGGTGCGCAGCCAGCCGTCCTCGGAGAACTTGTCGTCCGGGCGGACCGGGTCCTGGTCCGCCCCGCCGTAGTACGCCCCGGCGATCCACGGGCCGCGCACCTCCAACTCGCCCGCCGAGACGCCGTCGTGCGGCATCCGCTCGCCGCCCGGGCCGATCAGCCGGGCCTCGACGGAGGCCGGGAAGACGCCCTGGGTGACCCGGTACGGCCACTCCTGCTCGGGGGTGAGGCCGCCCGGCGGCTGGGCGAAGGAGCCGAGCGGGGAGGTCTCGGTCATGCCCCAGGCGTGCAGCACCCGGATGCCGTGGCGCTCCTGGTAGGCCTTCATCAGCGACGGCGGGCAGGCGCTGCCGCCGATGACCACCATGCGCAGGCTGGAGGTGTCGTAGTCGCCCGCGTCGAGTTCGTCCAGCAGACCGGCCCAGATGGTGGGGACGGCGGCGCTGACGGTCGGGCGGACGGCGGCGATCATCTCGGCCATCGGCTTGGGCTGGAGGAAACGGTCCGGCATCAGCAGGTTGGCGCCGGACATGAAGGCCGCGTGCGGGATGCCCCAGGCCTGGACGTGGAACATCGGCACCACCGGCAGCGCGGTGTCGCGCGGGGTGAAGGCGAAGTTGTCGCCGGTGTTGACCTGGAGGCAGTGCAGGTAGACCGAGCGGTGGCTGTAGAGCACGCCCTTCGGGTCCCCGGTGGTGCCGGAGGTGTAGCAGAGCACGGCGGCCCGGCGCTCGTCGATGTCGCGCTGCCACGGGTACTCGGTGGGCCGCCCGGCGATCAGCTCCTCGTAGTCGTGCACGCCGCCCGCGAAGCCGGCCAGCACCGAGCGGTCGCCGGGGCCGCTCACCACGATGTGCTTGAGGGTCGGCGCGAGGTCCGGGAGGACGGCGGCGAGCAGCGGCAGGACGGTGCCGTTGACGACGATCACGCGGTCGGCGGCGTGGTTGATGATGAACGACAGCTGCTGGGAGGGCAGTCGCAGGTTCAGCGTGTGCAGCACGGACCCCATCGCGGGGACGGCGAGGTACGCCTCCAGGTGCTCGGTGTTGTTCCACATCAGGGTGGCGACCCGGTCGTCCCCGGTCACCCCCAGCTCGTCGCGCAGCGCGCACGCGAGCCGCGCGGCCCGCGCGCCGACCTCGGCGTAACTGCGCACGACCGGCCCGGTGCCGTCCCAGGTGGTCACGGTCGAGCGGCCGTGGATCGTGGACCCGTGCTCCAGGATCCGGGCGACGGTGAGCGGTACGTCCTGCATCGTGCTGAACACGGGTCCTCCTCGACCTGGCGGCACTGGGGGCTGCTCCTGCGGCACCTACCGGGCGGTAATGCACGCGGACGTGCCCGATTGTGCCGCCCCCACCCCCCGCTGTCAGCACTCCGACCCCGTTGCACGGATCACGGATTCGTCCCGGTTCCGCCCCCGGGCCCGCGAGGGCGGGGATTCGTCGGCGGCCCGACGGTCACCGGGGCCCGGCGGCGGGAGGTCAGGGGAGGTCGGAGCGGGTGAGGCGGAGGGAGTTGGCGGGGTCGGGGGTGTAGGCGGGGTCGAGGGTCCAGCCGTGTTCGGCGGCGAGGCGCAGGGCGCGGTGGGCGCCGGCGCCGCGGTAGGTGGCGCGGTTGAGCTGGATGCGGTGCACGGGGGTGGTGCCGGAGGTGCGGGTGGCGGCGGCGCGGATGCGGTTGGTGTCGCGTTCGAGGATGCGGCGGATGTGGCGGTCCCAGGCGGCGGGGCTGTCGGTGAACTCCGCGCGGAAGGCGCGCGGGCCGACGGTCCAACGGGCGCCCCAGCGTTCCCAGTGGTCGGGCTCGGGGCGGCTCACCCAACAGGTGAGCAGGCCGTACACCGGGACGTAGAGGATCTGGAGCAGGAAGACGAACGGCAGCAGCGGCGCGAAGCGGACCGGCTGCGGGCCCCACGGGCTGCCCGGGGCGGCGGGCGGGTCCTGCGGGGACGGGGCGTTCAGGGTGGCCGGGGCGGGGAAGTGGCGGGCGAGCCGGACGTGCCCGGCGTCCGTGCCGGACGCCACGCCGCGCCAGCCGTGCCGCTCCGCGAGCCGGACCACGCCGTCCGCGCCGAGCCCGCGGTAGAGCCGCAGCGGGAGCCGGACCTGCACCACCCGGCCGAGGTCGGCCTGCACCTCGCCGCCGCCGGCCGCGTGGGCCGCCTCGGCGGCGGCGGTCCGGCGCGCCAGGATCGGGGCGACGTAGCGCTCCCAGTGCTCCGGCCGGCCGGACAGCTCGGCCCGCAGCCGGCGCGGCGGGACGAAGCTGCGGTTGACCTTCAGCCAGCCGTCGGAGCTGGGGCCGCTCCCGTTGTAGTCCGCGAAGACCAGGACGACGAAGAGCAGCACCAGGCCGAGGACCCAGAGCGGGGCGTAGATCCACTGGAGGAGGAACTGGAGCAGCACGGCCGCCCGGTTGCGGCGCGGCGCGGGGCCGGGGAAGCCTCCCGGGCGGGCGGCGCCGTACGGCGGTCGGGGCGCGGGGTGGGCGGGGGTGGCCTGCTGGGCCGGGTGGGGCGGTTGGGCTGGGTGGGCCGGGTGGGGCGGCTGGGCCGGGTACGGCTGCGGCGGCGGTACCGGCCGCGCGTACGGGTTCTCCCCGTACGGGTTCCGCCCGTACGGCGCCTGTCCGTACGGGACCTGCGGTGGCGCGCCGTACCCGCCGGTGCCGCCGTGCCCCTGACCGTTCGCCATGCCGTTCCCCCCGTGCTCGATCGAGGGGTCACCCTACCGGCGGACCTCAGCGGGCGGTCGGGCCGTCCACGTGGTCGCGGTCGACGGTGAGGGTGGCGCCGCCGAAGGTCTCCTCGACGTTCCCGTGGTACTGGTGGACGCGCTGGTGGCGGCTCCAGAGGTCGGGGGCGAGGCCGCCGGAGCCGTCGGTGTCGGCCTGGTCGTCCCAGCGGGCGTACCAGAGCGCGTCGGGCATCGGGGAGCTGCCGGCCCGGGCGGCGGCGGCGAGGTCCGCGATGCCGGAGTCGAGGCTGGAGTAGAAGCCCGAGCGGAAGCCGGCGGCGTGCAGGCCCGCGGTCCAGCCGAGGGTGAAGTCGACCACGGCCTGGCCGCAGGCCGGGTCGCGCATCGGGTAGGCCTCGATGTCCAGGTAGACCGGGCTGCCCTTGGCGAGCCCGAGCGCGCGCAGGGCCCGGGCGGCCTCGCCCGCCTCCGCCCTGCCCTGCTCGGCGGCCTTCGCCGGGTCGATCCGCCGGGGCTTGCGGCCCGGGTCGGCGCACGGCGCCTGCAGTCCGACGTGCGTCGGCAGGAACCGCCAACCCAGCGCCCGCGCCTGGCGCACCCACTCGGCGGTGAGCCGGGGCTGGTCGCAGCCGCGCTGGGAGCCGCTGGTGTAGATGCCGACGGCCCCGTACGGGGAGGCGTCGCGCCACGCCTCCAGGGTGTCGAGCGACGGCGCGGTGCAGGCGTCGAAGGCGGGGCCGCTCCAGGTGTCGCGGGCCCGGGGCGGGCCGGACCGGTCGGGCAGCTTGACGGGCCGGATGCGCGGGGCGGCGACGGCGGCCGGAACGACGGCTTCGGCGTTCACGCCCGTCCCGTCGGTGGCCAACAGGAGCGCGAGGGCGGCGGCGAGGATGGCGGCGGGGCGGAGATGGCGCACCCCGCCTTGATACTGACGGACCGTCCGGCGCCCGCCGCAACCACGCCGCAGCGCCCGCGCGAGGCCACCCTTTCGGACGCACCCGTCCGCATCCGTCCCGTTTTTTGTAACGAGCTTGCCCGTTCATCACTCCTTACGGCAAACTCACGACTATGCCCACCTCCCATACCAGCGAAACCCCCGCCGCCTCGTCGTCGGCCGCCGCCGTCGCCGAGGCCCTTGCCATGCCGCCCGCCCCCAAGGGCGAGCCTGCCGGCGAGCGGGGAAGCTGGCGACGAGGTGGGGCGTCCGGCCCCGCGGCGCCACCCGAGGTCCACCCCGGCCGGTCCACCGGCCGGTTCGGCAAGATCCTGCGGCGCCCGGAGAGGATCCCGGCGCCGCTTCTCTGTCTGACCGCGATGTTCCTGGTGCAGACCGGCATCGCCCTGTCCAAGCCGCTGTTCGGCCCGCTCGGAGTCAGCGGCACGACCTTCCTGCGGCTCGGCTTCGCCGCCGTCATCCTGCTCGCCGTCACCCGGCCGAAGCTGCGCGACAAGCGCCCGCGCGACCTCGCCGCGGCGGCGCTGCTCGGCGTGGCCTCGGCCGGGATGACCTTCCTGTTCGCCGGGGCGATCGACCGGCTGCCGATGGGCACCGCCGCCACCATCGAGTTCCTCGGCCCGCTCGCGGTCGCCCTGGTCTTCGCCCGGCGCGCCAGCCACCTGCTCTGGGCGCTGCTCGCGGCCGCGGGCGTGGTGCTGCTGACCCTGCTCGGCGAGGGGGACGGCGGCGGGTCGCTCGACCCGGTCGGCCTGCTGTACGCCTTCGGGGCGGCCGCCTGCTACGCCCTGTACATCCTGTTCACCGACAAGGTCGGCGCGACCTTCCAGGGCTTCCAGGGCCTGGCGGTGTCGATGACGGTCGGCGCGCTGGCGCTGGCGCCGTTCGGGCTCGGCCAGGCCTGGGACGGGCTGACCGCGCCCGGCGCCTCGCCGCCGGCGCTGCTCGCCGCGGTGGCCGGGGTGTCGCTGCTGCTGCCGGTGATCCCGTACGCGCTGGAGATGACCGCGCTGCGACGGATGCCGCAGCGGGTGTTCAGCGTGCTGGTCAGCCTGGAGCCGGCGGTCAGCGCGCTGGTCGGGCTGGTGGTGCTGGGCCAGCTGCTGGGCGTGCCGCAGCTGGCCGGGATCGGCTGCGTGGTCGCGGCCAGCGTGGGCGCCACGCTGACCGGGCGGCGATAGCCGCGCGGGGCCGGGGCACTGGCCGGGGCCCGGGGCACTGGGTCGGGGCCCGGGGCACTGGGTCGGGGCCCGGGGCGCCTGTTCCCGGGCGCACCTGCCCGGGGCCGCCCGCGCGGCGGACGCCTTACGGCCAGAGCAGGGTGCGCGACCAGTCCGGGGAGCTGACCGGGCCGGTCCGGGTGTAGCGCAGCCGGATGTGCCGGCGCTGGGCGTCGCCCTGCCAGAACTCCACCTCGTGCGCCCACAGGGTGTAGACCGCGTGCCCGGGCGCGACCGCGTCCGGGTGGGTCTCCAGTCGGCGGCGGGCCACCGCCACCGCCTCGTCGTACTCGTCGAAGGAGCCCAGCGGCTCGCTCTGCCGCCCGACCAGCGCACCGACCCGGGCGGCGGGCGAGCGGGTGGCGAACTCGGCGGCGGCGACCAGGTCGGCGGCCCGCTCGACGGTGCCGCGCACCCGGACCTGGCGGCCCAGCTGCGGCCAGTAGACGGTCAGCGCGGCGGCCGGGTGGCCGGCGAGCTGGCGGCCCTTGGGGCTGTCGGCGGCCGCGGAGAAGTTCCAGCCGGTGCCGGTCGCGTCGACGTCGCGCAGCACCAGCACCCGCGCGTCCGGCATGCCGTCGGCGTCGACGGTCGAGAGGGTGAAGGCCTGCGGGTCCAGCACGCCGGCGTGCAGCGCGGTGGCGAGCCAGTCCACGAACAACGGGCCGGGCTCGGCGGGGGCGGCCTCGTGGTCGAAGGAGGGCAGCGGGCGGGCCATCGGCGGACGGCCGAGCAACAGCTCGGGGACGGAACTGGGACCGGACCGGTGCTCGTGGAGCGGCTCGGGGGACGGCTCCGGACGCGCGTTCGCCGCGTTCGCCGCGTGCGCGGCGGGCTCCGACCCGGGCTCCGGTGCGGGCCCGGCCTCGTCCCGGCCCGTCAGGCCCTCCTCCTCCGCCGCCATCGCGCACCCTTCCTTCCGATTGCCGCGGTCGCCACCCCGGCCGGGCCGGCCCTTCCGGGCCCGGGCACGTGGTGCGCTGTCGGAGCGCAACCGTACCGCCGTCCACCGACGGCTCCGGGCGCGGGCCCTCGGTGGACGGATCCGGGCCGGTCGGCGGACGGTTCCGGGGTCGTCGCGCGGGACGGAACGGGCCGGTCGGCGGGCGGTTCCGGAGCAGGCGCCGGGCGCTCCGGCGCCGGACACACTCGTGGGCGGTGCCGATGACGGCACCGCCCACGAGACCGGTTTCGCGGTGACCCTTTCCGCCTGCCGGTGTGCGTTGTTCCCTCCGATGTGCTGCGGTGGTGCTGTGGTGCGTCGGTATCGGTTCCGACCGCTCCGGCCCGGTCCGGGCCCGTCCGCGACTGCTCAGCTCAGCCGCGGTCACCCACGTCCGGCGCCCCCGCCTTCCGTGGTGCCCGGTGCCGTCTCCCGGCCGTGCGGCCGGTCGATCGGCCGGTCGATCGGCCGGTCAGTTGAAGGTCGGGGCGACGACGACGTTGACGTCCTTGTTGCCCTGACCGCCCTGGACGTTCCCCGCGTTGTCCTTCACCGCGATGGTGTTGTCCTGGTTCGAACCGCCGGAACCGGTGGCGGTCTGCTGCGTGGAGACGTGGTTGCCGTCGACCCCGCCGAACACGTTGCCCGTACCGGTGTCGGAGACCACTCCGGCGTTGGAGCCGCCCTCGGCACCCGCCCCGTCGTCGGCGGCGGCGACACCGGCACCGGCCAGCAGCAGTCCGGCCGCGAGTGGGCCGGCGAACAGGAGCCCGGCTGTTCGCCGGGTGTGGATGCGAGCCATGAATGCCTCCGAAGAGCTGTTCATCGTGCAGTGGTCGATCAGGGTGGGCAAGGTTCGTCGACCGGACGAACACCTGCGGGCTGCGACGCCGGAAGACAGCCTTCCGCAACAAATCGACAAAGCACCAGCTCACGCGGTGGATTTCCCCCGTTAGCGTGATATCCAGCCGAGCCGCGCATGGCGCCCGGGAAACGGGACAGCGCGTCGACCCATCCCACCTGAGCTGGGACTTCATCCGGACAGTCAGCGATCATGGTGCCCCGAGGGGCGGCGCGACGGCGTCACACGATCCGCCGGTCGCACCACCCCGGCGCGCACGAACCCGTGAATGCGCCTCTGAAAGGTTCGATCACCCTTCCATGTCGACTTTTCCGGTCATTCACGGACCATCGGAACGTCACACCGTGGCGGCGGCGTGAAAGCCTCGCCGGATCCGACGAAATGGCTCAGTGGAAATCAGATCATCTTGCCGGGATTCAGGATTCCCAGCGGATCGAAGACCGCCTTCAGCTGCCGCTGCAGGTCCAGCGCCACCGGACCCAGCTCACGGGCCAACCAGTCCCGCTTCAGCAGCCCCACCCCGTGCTCCCCGGTGATCGTGCCGCCCAGCTCCAGGCCGAGCGCCATGATCTCGTCGAAGGAGCGCTGGGCGCGGGCCGTCTGCTCCTCGTCCGAGGCGTCGAAGATGACGATCGGATGGGTGTTGCCGTCCCCGGCGTGACTGACCACCCCGATGGTCAGCCCGTGCCGCTCGGCGATCACCGCGACACCGTTGAGCATCTCCGCCAGCCGGGAACGCGGCACGGCCACGTCGTCGATCATCGTGGTGCCCAGCCGGTCCAGCGCGGGCAGCGCCATCCGCCGGGCGCCCAGCAGCATCTCGGACTCCGCCTCGCTGTCGGCCGGCACCACCTCGGTCGCCCCGGCGGCCCGGCACAGCTCCGCGACCCGCGCCAGCTCGGCCACCCGGTCCGGCCCGTCGAAGGCCACCAGCAGCAGCGCCTGGGTGGACTCCGGCAGGCCGATCCGCCCCAACTCGTTGACGGCCCGCACCGAGACCGCGTCCATCAGCTCCATCAGCGACGGGGTCAGACCCCGCGCCATCACCTCGCAGACCGCCGCCCCGGCCGTGTCCGCGCTCGGGAACTCCGCCGCCAGTGCCAACTGCGGAGCGGGCGCCGGCCGCAGCGACAGGACCGCCCGGACCACCACCCCGAGCGTCCCCTCCGAGCCGACGAACAGCCTGGTCAGGTCGTACCCGGCCACGCCCTTCGCCGTCCGGCGACCGGTGGACAGCAGCCGCCCGTCCGCCAGCACCACGTCCAGCCCGAGCACGTACTCGCTGGTCACGCCGTACTTCACGCAGCAGAGCCCGCCCGCCCCGGTGCCGATGTTGCCGCCGATCGTGCAGGACTCCCAGCTGGACGGGTCCGGCGGATACGAGAGCCCCAACTCCTCGACGGCTCGGGAGAGTTCGGCGTTCACCACGCCGGGCTCGACCACCGCGATCCGGTTCACCGGGTCGATCTCCAGGATCCGGTTCAGCTTCACCAGCGACAGCACGATGCAGCCGTCCACCGCGTTCGCCGCGCCCGACAGCCCGGTCCGGGCTCCCTGCGGCACCACCGGGACACGCAGCTCGGTCGCGGTGCGCAGCACGTGCCGCACCTGCTCGACCGTCTCCGGGAACACCACCGCCGCGGGCTGCCCGGCCGCGCAGAAGCCCGCCATGTCGTGGCGGTACGCGGCGGTCACGTCCGGGTCCACCACGACGGCCCCGTCCGGGAGGCCCTGCGCCAGTCGGTCCGTCAGATCACTCATCGCCGCCTCCACTCGCCGCCCGCCTCCACCTCCGCACTCTGCCCGGACGGCATGGACCGGGCAAGTGGGCCGAGGGACGGACGGGGAGAAGGGACGGACAGGTGCGGGAAGGAGCGCCGCCCGGACGGGAGAAGCCTCGGCAAGCGGGCCGAGGGACAGCGGGAGGCGCACAGGCGGGCAAGGGACGCCGCCCGGACGGCATGGGCCGTGGCGCATGGGCTGTGACGCATGGGCCGTGACGCATGCGCCAGGGAGCGGGCGGGTGGCGCGGACGGCCCGGCCGGGTGCGGGCGGTAAGCCGGGGTGCCGGCGGTGGGCCGGCCGGCCCCGGCTGCGGCGGGCGGGTGGCTCAGGCGCGGCGGAGGGCCGGGGTGGCCAGGGCGGCGAGGCCCGCGGCGGCGGTGGCCAGGGCGCAGAGGAGGGTGGGCAGGGCCGCGCCCGCCGCGTCCGCGAGCAGGCCCAGCAGGGCGTTGGAGAGCACCAGGGCCAGGCTCTGCACGAGCGTCAGCAGCGCCTGGACCCGGGAGAGATGGGTCGGCGGCGCGCCGCTCAGCACCAACGGGCCGAGGTGGCAGGCGAACAGCCCCGACCCGAGGCCCGCCACCGCGCTGCCGGCCACCGCCGCCACCGGCCCCGCGGCCGACGCCAGCAGCGCGATCCCCGCCGAAGCCGTACAGAGCCCGGCCGCCGCCCCCACGCCGGCCCGGGGCAGCGCGCCACGCCGGGCGACCAGAGCGGCCACCGCCAGCACCCCGGCCGCCTGGCCGCCGCTCACCAGTCCCGCCGTCCCGGCGGCCCAGCCGTGTGCCCGGGCGAGCAGCGGGCCGAGCAGCGACACCACCGGCAGCAGCGCCCCGGCCGCCGCACCGGTGAGCAGCAGCGCGGCCCGCAACAGCGGGTCGGCCAGGGAGAGCCGGACGCCGGACGCCGCCTCGCGCAGCAGCCCGGCCCGCGGACCGGCCGGCCCGTCCTCCGGGGGCCGCACCCGCAGCAGGACCAGCAGCACGACCCCGAAACTCACCGCGTCCGCCAGTGCCGCGCCGGACAGCCCGCCGACCGCGACCAGCAGGCCGCCCAGCGGCGCCCCGAGCAGGACGGCGCTCTGCCCGCCGGCCTGCCGCAGGGCGAGTGCCCGGGCCAGCCGGTCGGCGGGTACCAGCCGGCGCGGCATCGAACCGCTCGCCGGGAGGTGGAAGGCGTCGACCGTCCCGATCACGGCCGCCGCCGTGACCAGCAGCCACAGCGAGGTCCCCCGCTCGGACGCGACCAGCGCCAGCACGGCGGTCGCGACCAGCATCACCGTGTCACCGGCGAGCATCACCCGGCGGGCGCCGAAGCGGTCCGCGACCGCGCCGCCCAGCAGGACCAGTGCGGTGCGCGGCACCGTGATCGCCGTCAGGACCAGCCCGGCCGCGCCGCCGCCGTGCGCGGAGGCGGCCCAGCCGAGGGCGAAGTACAGCGCGGCGTCGCCCAGCAGTCCGGCCTGGACACCGGCCAGCCACAGCAGGTACGTCCGGGGCAGCGCGGCCGGCGTCGGTGGGGTCCGCCTCGATGCGGTCTGCGTCGGCGCGGTCTGCTTCGGTGGCGGCGGGGTCGGCGCGGCCGGGGTCGGCGCGCCGGCGGTGGTGGTCATGCCGGGCGACGCTAGGACCCTCGACCCGGTCGAGGGCAAGCGCGGCTACCGCCGGACCACCGGCTCCTGCAGCTCGGTGACCCACCCGGCCTGGTCCTCCGGGCACTCCAGGTACAACTCGCGGGCGTAGCCGGCCGAGCGGTAGCCGTTCTCCTCGATGAAGCGGGCCAGTTCCTGGCTGGTGCCGAGCACGTCGTCCATCGGGCCGCGGTGCACGATCGTCGCCGCCTCCTCGATCGGCGGCAGGTCGAGCACCTCGACGCCGTGCTCGCCGGGCCGCACCGACGGGCCGACCGGGACGGCCACCAGGACCAGCACCGAGCCGTTGCCCTCCGGCGCGTCCTGGTAGCGGGCGACGGACGGGCCGGTCGCCTCGACCCCGGCCTCCGCCAGCCTCCGGCACAGCTCGGCGAAGAGCGGACCGATCACCGGCCCGATGTCCTCCGGCTCGTAACTCGCGGCCACACCGGTCAGTTGGGCCGCCCGGACGGACGGCACCGGCTTCACCACGACATCGTGTGCGGACATGGTCCCCTCACTCTCGATCGTCCGGAGTCTCGCCTCCACCCGGGCCAGCCGCAGCTCGTCGGCGGCGATCGCCTCGGCGAGCTGGGCGCGCCGCAGCCGCAGCATCCCGCGCAGTTCGGCCACGTCCACCTGTTCGTCCAGGACGGCCCGCACCTGCTGCAACGTGAAGCCGAGCTCCTTGAGCGCGATCACCCGGTTGAGCCGGGCGAGTTGGGACGCCTCGTAGAAGCGGTACCCGCTGACCGGGTCCACCCGGGCGGGCCGCAGCAGTCCGATCGCGTCGTAGTGGCGCAGCATCCGCACCGACACCCGGCCGTGGCTGGCGAAGTCTCCGATGTTCAACATGGTGCGACCACTCCATCCCCTGCCACCGTGTCAGGGTCAACCCGGCCGACCGCGTCCGTTCCCCGGCGGTTCCGCGGCCGGCGCCCGCGACCGCCCTCGACCACCCGGGAAAACACCGAGGGCGGGTGCCGAGCGTTCTCGGCACCCGCCCTGAGCAGGTGGTTCTCCTACCGGCGGAGAGCGTGGGATTCGAACCCACGGTGACGGG
The DNA here is from genome assembly GCF_040629945.1 of Kitasatospora sp. NPDC005856. Lineage (NCBI taxonomy): Bacteria > Bacillati > Actinomycetota > Actinomycetes > Kitasatosporales > Streptomycetaceae > Kitasatospora > Kitasatospora sp. NPDC005856. Next base: position 11,625 of record NZ_JBEXWT010000052.1, read on the forward strand.
TCACGCCACGACAGTTTTCAAGAACAATTCCGTCGCGCCGTTGACACTGCCCCTGACCAGGCACAACACCGTATCAACGCTTCGACGGGTTAGCTATGGCCCACGACTGGCCCATGCCAGCCGCCCCACCAGCCTCGCTGGTGCCCGCAGGCCATCTCTGCGCGGAGCATCGGGTTGACGCGAGAAAGGCGGCGCCTACCCGGCGCCAGCCAGTCGTACCGCACTTCAGGCATGCTGGACTCACTACAGGACCCACTGGTGTAGTTTCGGCGCCAAGATGAGGGGAAGGCGCTGCCGCTGGCTGCGCAGGTGCGTCGTTCATGAGCCAGGAGTGGCAAAGTTCATGGCTAGCCCTACAAACACCACCGAGATGTTGATTCAATATCGCCAAGAGGTCGAAGACCTCAAGCAGCGAATCAAGAATCGGCGACTCCAGGTTGCAGGCCTCTACGGCACTCCGATCCTGCTTTTGGCCATATTTTCCACCTGGGTGCTCACCAGCAATTTCCTGTGGATCAACTCCAATACCCCCAAAGAGGTTCATCTCGCATTCTTCATAATCTCGGCATTGCTAGCTGGCGCAACAGGCCTGCAGGTGGCGGCCGAATTTCATGAGGTGCATGCGATTTGGAAAGATCGCGGGACGTCGATAAGGAAACTTAGGCTTGATCTGGAGCTTGCAGAGGAACGCAGGGTCCTTGAGGCCAGAAGCTCGACTCCGGAAACGCTAAATCGCCAGGCCTCGTACAAGGAGCGCCTCCCCGGCGAAGTGGCTCGCCTGCGCAAGGAGTCGCGCCACTACCGGCGCGTACATCTGCTGATGCAGTGGCTAGTCTTCATCAGCTCGGCATCCATTACCGCCGTCACTGCATGGTATGACCCCCCTCAGCCTGGCAAAGGGGTCCTGATCGCCCTAGGATTCATTGTTACGGTCGTCACCGGAGCGACAGGCTACTTTAAGCCCCGCGAGCGGGCCTTCAATCTTCAACAGACTGCTGACAGCATCGAGCAGCACTCGACCGCGCTTGATCTGGGCATTGCACCATATACGCATGATGAGGCAACGAATCTGGGGAACTTCGCAGCCACAGTAGAAGGCCTGCGCGCCGACCAGAGAATGCGAGAGCAACAGCTAGATCAACCATTCCAGGGACAGCAAGAGGTAATCTAGAACTCTGTTTAAGGCCGGGCACCGTAGCATCCGGCCCCATGTCGTTGGAAATGCCCTCTCGCCTGGCGCGAGGCACTCATGCTTTGCCCCCGCCGGCGAGAGGGGCCGCGCTCAAGAGATCTGGCAGAATGCGACCGCCGCGTCGTCGCCTCTCTTGTAGCGCGGCCAGCGAACGCCGTCCGGGTCCGTAGCCTCGACATCACGCACAGCGGAGATCAGCCCATCGGCACCGGCCGCCCTCAGAGTCGCGAAAACCTCTGGCCAGGAAGCCGTGCCGTAGTCGGTCACCAGCCTGGAGGCGCCGTCCGACATGACCGCGACCGCGCTGACGCCGGTAGCCGGCACCGCCCCCGTGAAGGCGCGGCCGGCCGCCTCGCTGTTGGACGCTGCTACCCAGTAGCCATCCGCCGTGTTGCGCGTGAGTCTTTGTGCCGCGACCATGCGGCGCACACTCTCCGTGTGCTCCGGCGTTCCAGTGGCGAAGCGCTCAGTCTCAGCCCGGAGTTCCGGCACGACGGTGTTCACCCGCAGATCCGTCTTCACCAGGTACTCGTCGTTCTGCTCGAAGACGATCGGCGAGTCGGCGAGCACCAGGTAATCGAGTTGCTTGCCACCACACCGGAGGATCGAGACCGTCGCCGACGGCGTCCCCGGGTTGGCCAGATCGCAGGTGGGGTGCAGCGCCGCCACCTGCTCCAGAGCTTGGGCAAGCCCATCGGCCAGCGGACGCTCAGCGTCGGCCAACGCGGCCATCAGGTGGCCACCAAGTTGGGCGACGTACCAGGGGACGCCGTGCTCGCAGCCGGTGTCGAGTCCGACCGTGCTGAGCCCGTCCAGAACGATGGCCAGCGACGGGGTGGCACCCACCCAGTCCTCGTTAGGACTCAAACCGCCGGGCGCGGTGGCAAGAGAGACGCGCATGTCAGGCCTCGTGTCGGTAGATCGGAGTAACCCTGCTGCTTTCCAGAACCTCAAGGGTCTTCGGGTCGTAGCGGCACGAGATGAGCGTGGAAAAGCGCTTCGTCCTCACCTCGCGGTACAGCTCGCCGAGGTGGTTCTCCAGGTAGTGGACGACGCCGTTCGCACCGATCGCGTGGACACCGGCGATGTACAGGAACGTGCCCTTGCCGTCGAGTCGGGGCAACCGGGCCAGGTAGCCGACGTCGCCGGCCGTTCCGTCCTCGTCGAGCGGCGAGCGGTACTCGGTATCGGTACGCAGATCCACGAGATGCCAGGCACGATCCTTGCGGAACCGCAGGTTGTCATCCCCTTCGAGCACCTGCGCCACGATCGGCGACAACCGCGGCCCGCAGATGACCACCAGGTGGTCGCGGTTCAGGTTCACGATGCCGGACGGCGGGATCACCTCTGAGTCGGAGTCGAGCTTCAGGCTGGCGAACAGCTTGCGCAGATGCTCGTAGTTGCCGAGGTCTTCCCTGGTCACGACCTCGCTGGGGTTCTCGTCCTGCGACTTCCCGGCCTCGTACTTGCCGCCGAGCGCCACCGTCATCGGGCCCAAGCCGAAGAACGCGCGCTCCGGGGCGGGACCGGCGGACGCGAGCTGGCCGACACGCCCACGGCTGACACCGAGCAGGGCTGCGATCTCCGTCTGCGACATGCCCGACGCCGACGCCTCTTCGATGGCCTCGCGGCGGACACGGGACAGCTCGACCACCCGGTTCTGATAGTCGGCCATCAGCGAGATTGCCGCTTTGGCCCGCGCGATCGGGACCGCGACGTTGGCCACCCGTTCCAGTTCCTCGTGCATGGTCATCCCTTCGCTGCCTAGGGGGGCGAAGCAAGGATACCGCGAGGGGGACTTGACGCCCAGACGGCCACTGCCTACCTTGGGTATCAGGCAAGCGCGAAAGCCCCCCTAAGCAATTTGGCGGGGAGCTTCTCGCTTCTCTGACCTGCACAAACAAGCCCGGAGGGGTGGGGTGACATCCCCCCGAAGGCAGCGCTTGATCCTTAAGAACTCCACAGAGTGACTATCGCGACGAGGGGTCTTCCCTCGTCCCCGCTGCGGACCGGGAGATGTCCGCCCCCGGCGACCACTTCCTGTCGCACCGGCTCTGGAGAACACCTCGTTCGCGGGGTGCCACCCGGTGCGCGTCGCCCTGCTGGCGCCAGAGCAGTGACCATGGCGCGCCCGATCACGGGCTCGGGACCGGCCGGCGTGGCAACGACGGCTCGGTGAAGCCCAGCGTTCCGAGTGTCTTTGGTCCCCGATCCGCCCCGCATCCATGACTGCGGGCGCGGGTCGGGGCCCATGGCTTCTCGTGACGGACGAGTAGCTGGGCCCGCATAAGTCGGGCCGCCGCGCTCCCGGCCAAGGATCGCGCGGCGGCCCTCGGGCCCACCCCCCATCTAGAGAAGAGGTAGACCCGTGAGGTCGATTGTTGCAGGCCAGATGGCCTTGAACGAGGACGAGTTCGCCGAACTGGCGCTCGGCTTCGTCGGCGACTCGGAGTTCACCCGGCTGTTCACCGGCGTGCCCGGTGAGAGCGCGGTCGAGCGCGAGGCCCGGATGGACGCCGCGGACGACATCCTGACGGACCTGCGCCGGGAGGACCCGGAGCTCGCCGCCTACGCCGAGCGCCTGCTGAGCATCGTGCCGGTGCCGCTGCGGCGCCCGGCCGTCATCCGCCGCACCGCCAGCGTCGAGCGGATCGCCGCGTGACCACCATGGCCGCACCGACGGCCGTTACGACCCCGACCGCCGCCGCTTCAACCCCACGGCCCGCCGCCTCAACGACGCGGGCGGAGGCCTCGAACCGGCTCATGCTGGGTGTGGCGATCCTCGCCGGAATCGGCGGCGCGGTGCTCGCCGGGATCGGCTTCAGCGGCTCCTACAACGCGCTGAAGGACCTGGGTTTCAGGCACAGCTTCGGGGATTTCAGCTACGCGTTCCCGGTCGGTGTGGACGCCGGGATCGTGGTGCTGCTGGCCATGGACCTGTACCTGATCCGCAAGCGCAACCCGTGGCCGATGCTGCGGCTGCTGGCCCACAGTTTCACCGCCGCGACGATCTATTTCAACGCCGCCTCGGCCGGGCCGCTGCTGAAGGATCCGACCGGTACGGCGATGCACGCCGTGATCCCGGTGATGTTCGTCGCGGCGGTGGAGGCCGGGCGGCGCCTGGTCATCCGGATCACCCGGATCGAAGCCGGCCACGGCCGGGACGGGGTGCCGCTGCACCGCTGGATCCTCGCCCCCTGGCCGTCCTTCCGGATGTACCGGCGGATGCGCCTGAACGGCATCGCCTCCTACGACCGGGCGGTCGAGCTGGAACGCGAGCGGCTCGTCTACCGGGTGATGCTGGAGCGCGACCACGACGGTGACTGGCACAAGGCCCCTGCTGACCAGCGGCTTCCGCTCACCATGGAGCGCTTTGGCCTGTCCGTGGACGAGGCGCTGGCCCTGCCCGCCGAGGCCGACGAGCAGGCCAGGCTGCGGGCTGAACGCGCGGAGGCGTTCGAGGCCGAGCTCACCGCCCGCGCCGAGGTCCGCGCCGCCGAGCTGGAGATCTCCAAGCTCCGCACAGCGGGCCGGGTGGAGGCCGCCGGGTACGAGGTCGGCGCCGAGACCGCCACCGCCAAGGCCCACGCCCACGCCCGAACCGTGGCCGCCGGCCGGGAGGCCGAAGCGGCCGAGCGCGTCGATCAGGCGGAGGAGGAACTGGCCGCCGCGGCCGCCGAGCAGGAGGCTGCCGAAGCCCGTCTGCGTGCTGCTGAAACCGACAAGGCCGCCGCCGAAACGGAGAAGGTTGCCGCTGAAACGCGCCGCCGCGCCGCTGAAACGGCGCGGGCTGCGGAGGCCGCCGAGAAGGCCAAGGTCGAGGACCAGAAGGCCATCCAGGCGGCTCGCCTGAGCGCGGCTGAAACGGCCAAGCACGCGGCTGAAACGGAGGAGGCCGCCGCTGAAGCGGCCAAGCGCAAGGCCGAAGCCGACCGCGACACGGCCGCCGCCAAGCGCGCCCAGGCCGAGCACGAGCAGCACGAGCGCACGGCCCGGCTGCGCGCCGCTGAAGCGCGTGAGCGTGCCGCTGAAATGGAGCTGCGCGCGGTTGAAGCGGAGGACGCGGCGAAGCTGACGCCCGCCGCCCGCGCCACCCGCCGCGTTGCCCGGATGATCCTCGCCGCCGGCGGCAACCCCGAGGCCGTCACCCTCCAGTCCATCGCCGAGACTCTCGACGTCTCCCCGGCCACCGCATCGACGCGCCGGGCCGAGGCCGCCGAGCTGATCGCGTCCGGCTACAACACCGGAAGGACCCTGTCGTGACCACCACCGCCACCCACAGCATCGCCGGCACCCAGATCAGCGCGGCCGGTGCGCTGATGTCCCTCCTCACCGCCCACGCCACCCTGCCCGCGCCGGCGGTCCGGCTGGAGGAGCTGAAGGTGCCTGGCACGCACGACTTCGTGTGGGGGCTGAGCATCGCCCTGCACCGCAGCCTCGACTACTTCGAGCAGTGGCGCCAGGCCCTCGGCATCGACCCGGCCGCCATCGACCACGACACCACCAAGTCCAGCACCACTAAGTCGGGCACCCTCGGCTGGCTCGAAGCCATCACCACCTACGCCGGCGTGCCGCTGCGGCTGGTCGGCTATCACGACCCCCGCACCACCACCGGCGAGTAGTCGTGGCCCGGCCCCGGTTCTGGGACCCGGAGGGCGACCGGTTCGGGGGCATCCCCACCTACCCGTGGAGGATGGCCCCGGCCGGCCTGCTCACCCGCCGACAGCTCCGCGCCAAGGGTCTGCGCCCCAACGGGCAGGACGTCGCCGCGCAGATCATGTGGCGTTCCCGCCGCTCCACCACGGGCGTGCGGGTCGCCTACCTCTACCGCCTCACCCTCGCCGCGCCCGTCCGCCCCATGACCGAGGGGCGCCGCCGGGCGCTGGCCGCCGCGAACACCGCCCGCCGCACCTGCCCCGCTTGCGGCAGGGACGCCGGGTACGTCCTGCCCGCGCACCTCGGCACCTGCCTGCCCTGCTCCGAGGTCATGGGACTCGCGGCCTGAAATCCCCCAACTTCGCTCCACACCAATCGACTTGGAGTGCTTCATGACCAGCGTCCGCGCTGCCCGCTTCGCCGCCGCCTACGCCCTGTTCCGGGCCGCCGGTGACGTGGCGGACCACTGGATCCAGACCGACCACCAGGCCCGTATCAAGGGCCACCACGACCACAGCGACGGGCAGTCCAGCGCGGCCGGCCGCAAGGCGTGCGCCGCGCACGTCGCCTCCTACACCGCCACGCAGGCCGCGGCCCTGCTCGCCGGGTCGCGTCTGCTCGGCGTTCGCCTGCGGCCCGGTCCCGTCGCTGTCGCGCTCGCCCTCTCGGCCGTCACGCACTACGTCGCCGACCGGCGCGAGCCCCTGCGGCGCCTCGCGGACGCCACCGGCAAGGGCAACTTCGTGCGCCTGGCCGACCACGGCATGAACGGCGCCTACGCCCTCGACCAGGCGTGGCACCACGCCGCCGAGACCTGCGCCGCGCTGATCGCCTCCGCCTGACCGGCGCTGACGATTGCCTGTCCCCGCCCGGCCCTTCGTGGGTCGGGCGGGGACAGGGAGTCGGGACAGCCCCGGCCCACCAGGAGGCCTGCGATGACCATGGACGCCACGCCGGGCAACGGCGCGAGCAGCACCAGCAGCAGCCGCACCCGTAACGGCTTCGGGTCCGGGGCGACGTTCGCCCCGGGGCTCAACATCAACGTCAACAAGAACACCACCTCCGGTGGCGCCGGTGGGCTCGGTTCCCCGCAGATGGGCGCGGCCGCGAACCCCGGCACCGGCATGAGCCGCAGCAGCGCGCTGGCCCTGCCGGAGCCCGCGTTCTACTCCACCGGCGACGTGCGCTCCTACTGCGAGGCCCTGCGCGCGTTCGGCGCCTATGCCGCGATCGAGGTGGAGGTGGCGGCCGAGATCCTCCGGGCCGCGCTGGAGCAGGCCCCGGGCGCTCCGGGCGACCACCTGTTCCAGCGCAAGCGGAGGGCCCGCGCCGTGGCCCAGAAACTCTCCAAGGCCGCCGACGCCCTGACCGACGCGGCGAAGGACGCCGCCGCCGCGTGGGCCGCCTTCGAGCGCGAGTACGCCGACGTCATGGCCCCCCGCCCGGTCCAGCAGCACCGTCCGTTCCAGTTCTGAGAGGAGCACCACCGTGCCGAAGAAGGACACCGACCCGGAGGTCCAGCACCGGGAGAACCTGGAAGGCGCCAGCACCGGCAAGGGCGTGGCCGCGTGGCTGGCCCACCGTGCCAAGCCCTACACCCCGCCGTGGATCACCGTTGCCGCGACCGGCGTCGCCGGCACGCTGGCGTGGGTGCCCGCCCACGACTCCGCCGGATACGCGGTCGGCCTGACCCTCGGCTCGGTCGGCCTCACCGCGGCGACCGCGTGGGCGGGCAAGACCACCTCGCCGCAGCGCCGCCTCCACTCGGCCGTGACCGTCGCCGCCGCCTCCGGCTGGTTCACCAGCGTCGCGCTGGCCGGCTGGACGGACTTCACGTTCGGCGCGTACTGGCTCGGTGGCAGCATCCTCGCCCTGTCCTGGAACGTGCGGCAGATACTGCGCCGGAACCCCGACGCCGTCCAGGCCGCCGGAGACAACGCGGACGCGTCGCTGCTGGAGAAGGTGAAGCTGGCCGGAGCCAAGATCCGGCGAGCCGAGGTGGAGCCGAACCGGGTCACCGCCGAACTCACCCTCCCGGCCGGGGAGTTGACCAACGACGACGTGGCGAAGGCGCTGCCGAACATCGCCTCCGGCCTCGACGTCGCGAAGACCGCCGTGCGCTACATGCCCGACCCCGACTCCGCCCGGCGCGGCGAGCTGGTCGTGGTGCCCCGGGACATGCTCGCCGAGGTGGTCGAGTGGGAGATGCCGACCGGCGTGGGCGGATCGATCGCCGATCCGCTGGTCGTCGGCCGCTACGACGACGGCTTCCCGCTCATGCTCTGGCTGCCCGGCGACCCGCAGGCCGGCCGCAACAGCACGCACCTGCTGATCTGCGGCATCTCCGGCTCCGGCAAGGGCGACGGCGCGCTCAACATCCTCACCGAGATCATGGGCCGCCGCGACGTCATCGTCTGGCTGTCCGACCCCAAGGCCTTCCAGGACTTCGGGCCGCTGCGGCCCGGCCTGGACTGGGCCGTGGAAGGCGGCGCCGACACCGAGACCATGGTCACCGCCCTCCAGGCCGTCATCCCCGCCCGGACCCGCTGGCTCGGCGCCCACGGCTACCGGCAGTGGACGCCGGCCGCCGCCGAGCAGCAGAGCGACCCCGCGCACTCCTGCCAGAAGGGCCGCGCCTGCGGCTGCGAGGGCATGCCCTTCCTCGTCGCCTGGTTCGAGGAAGCCGCGAACACCCTGCGGTTCATGGGCGACAGCGCGTTCACCGGCGCCGCCCAGGAAGCCCGATCCGCCGGTATCTCCCTGGTCATCAGCCTCCAGCGGCCCAGCCACGACCAGCTGTCCACCAGCACCCGGGCCTCGCTGCCGTCCGTGCTGACCTTCGGCCTGGACGCCAAGGACGAGGGCATGGCCCTGCCCGGCCCGGTCATCGACGCAGGCGCCCACCCCGGAGCCTGGGGCAACCGCCGCCCCGGCTACTGCTACCTCGTCACCCCCGGCGTCGAGGAACAGCGCTACTCCAGCCCGGGCCGGACCTTCCGCTTCACCGGCCAGGCCGCCCGCGTCATGGAACAGCTGGCCGCGTGGGCCGTGCGCCACGGCGCCAAGGTCGACCCCGTCACCGCGAAGGCCGCCGCCGCCACCGTCGGCAAGGCCTACATCGAACGCCACACCCACGACGCCACCGACGAGGACGGGGACAGCGTGTACGCGGACGGCGACGGCAGCGGGACCGACGACGGTGGTGTCGAGCGGCGGGTGGACCCGGAGGACGAGGGCCTGGACCCGCAGGCCGAACTCCCCCCGGTCTCCGAGGTGCTGGCTGGCATCGCCTTCGGTGCCGAGTCGAGCGTCCCGGTGTTCACCCCCGAGGAGGCCCGGGCCGCGATGGACTCGATCGTCTCCGAGTTCGAGCAGAACGGGACGATGGTGATCGGTCCCAAGGACGTCATGGAGCACGCCGAGCGATTCGGCCGGACCCGCCAGTGGGTGAGCGGGGAGTTCCGCCGCCTGATCGAAGAGGGGCGCCTGGTGCCCTCCGCGCAGAAGGGCCGCTACCGGATCGTGCCCGCCCCGGCGCTGGTCTGACACCCCCTGACGCCTGACACCCCCTGACACCCATTCCCCTAGGCAGACGCGGGTGTCAGGGGCCCCTGACAGTGGCGCTGACACCCGCTGACACCTGTCCCTGACACCCCGCGCCGCCCACGCCCCAGACCCGGAAGGGAGGCCCTGCCATGCCCCCGCACACCATCCGCCCGCTCGCCGCGACCCACCTGCGCGAGGCCCTCCAGGCCGCCGCCGACCGCAAGCCCGCCACCGCCCTCGCCGCCCTCATGCACATCGACCCCGACTCCTGGCAGGCCATCGAACGCCGCCTCGCCGCGCTCGGCACCGACCTGCTCGACGTCCTCGCCCACACCGCCTCGGGAGGCCCCCGATGAGCACCACCAGCGACCTGATCACCGCCGCCGTCCTCATCGGCCCCGGCGCGCTCCTCAGCCTCCCGATCGTGGCCTCGCAGCGCGGCGCCGCCGCCGACAGCGCTGTCGTCCGTCGGGCCCTCGCCGCCTCGGCCGCCGACCGCGCCGCCCGCACCACCACCACCACCGACGCGGCCCCGCCCGACGGCGGCGAGCCCGTCCCCGCCCCCGTCGCCACCGCCCCGGCGATCCGGCTCGCCACCATCCACCAGCTCCCCGCCGCCCGCCGCGCCGCCTGACCCGACCGGCGCATCGTGCTTCTGGACTGGCGCGACGCCCGGCACTTCGACCGCACCGGCGACCGCCCGTGCCGCTGGTGCGGTCGCCCCACCCCACTGCGCGACGACCAGCGCAGGCCTTCGCACAAGGTCTGCGCCGAGACCGCAGCAGACAACAACGGCGGCCCCCTCCCGCCAAGAAGTTGGGCCGCCGCCGATCCAGCACAGAACTGGAGGTCTCAAGCATGACCCATATGCCCCCCGCCCGGGGAGAGCACCTGGCCACCGCCCTCGCCCTCGCCGCCGCCGGCGTGCCCGTGCTGCCACTGCGAGCCGGGAAGGTCCCGTTCGGCAACTGCCGGTCCTGCGAGCACAACGAGTGCGGCGGCCGGCCGAACATGAAGACCCCGGGCCCCTGCGCCTGCCCGGCCCCCTGCCACGGCTGGGCCGCCGCCACCACCGACCCCACCGTCGTCAACTCGCCGGAGTGGTCCCGGGCGTGGTGCGAGGCGGCGGCGGTGGCCTACCACCCCGGCGGCGCCGGGGTAACCGTCGTGGACCTCGACAACGCGGACGCCATCGCGTGGGCGCGCGAGGCCCTGCCCGCCACCCGGACCGTGCGCACCACCCGGGGTGAGCACTGGCTCTACCGGGGTGCCATGACCTCCGCCAACGCGGTGCGGCCCGGCGTGGACATCAAGTCGTCTATGGCCTACGCCCGTTGGCTCGGTCCCGGCACCGGCACTATGACGGCTCTGCCGGAAATGGTCCGCGCCCGGGTCGTGCAGAAGCCCGCGGCTGTCCGCCCGGCGGCTGTCACGGTGCCCGCGCCGACGTCGGGCGGGAAGTGCCCCCACCGCACCCCGACCTACCTCGCCCGTGGCATCGCCATGGCCGAGCAGCGCATCACCGAGGCCGCCGCCGCCGTGCACGCCACCGTGTTCGCGACGTTCCTCGCGGTGCTCTCGACGCACGGCCGGTGCGGGTGCCTGACCGAGGCGCACACCGCCCGGCTGTTCACCGCCGCGCAGGCCAAGGGCGAATCGCCCCGCCACTGCGCCGACGCGTGGACCAACGCCCTGACCCGGTTGGGGCTGTAGCCGTGGCCGACGACGAGAAGAACCCGGCGCGCGAGATCATCGCCGACTACGCGCAGGCGCACTTCCGGTACTTCCGCACCGCCGACGGCGCCGTTTACGCACAGCGCATCGGCCACCCGGTGGCCCGTCCGATCCGCTCCCAGGGCACGACCGGCAGCCACCGCCAAGAACTCATGGTCGGCCTGTACAAGGACGGCCGCGGAGTCTTCAACGGAACCGCCCTCAAGGAGGCGTTGGACTTGATCGAGGCGCTCGCCCTCTCCGAGGAGGTGCAGCCCGTGCACATCCGCGTCGCCCCCGGGTTCGACGGGGCCACCTGGCTGGACCTGGGCCGCTCCGACGGCCTGTCCGTGCGCATCCACCCCACCGGCTGGGACATCCTCACCCCGGACCCGCGTGAGGTGTGCTGGCGGCGTACCCAGCTCACCGGCGAACTGCCGGTGCCGGCCAAGGACACCGACGGCAAGGGCATCGATCTGCTGCTGCGGCTGACGAACTTCGCCACCGCCCAGACCGAGTGCCTGGCCCTTGCCTGGCTGGTCGGTTGCCTCTCGCCGGGCGTGCCCGTGCCCGCGCCGTTCCTCACCGGGCCGCAGGGTGCCGGCAAGTCCACCGGCGGCCGGATGCTCGTGCGGATCATCGAGGGCATGAGCGGTGACCTGCGCCGGGCCCCGAAGGGCGAGGAGGACTTGATCTCGGCGGTGGCGGCCGGATGGGTCACGGCCCTCGACAACCTGAGCCACATGGGCCCGGACCTGTCCGACGCCATGTGCTGCATCGTCACCGGAGCCGAGAGCGTCAAGCGCGCCCTGTTCACCGACGGGGACGTGCACCGATCCTCCTACCGCCGGCCCCTGCTCCTGACCGGCATCGACGTCGGCGTCATCCGGCCCGACCTCGCCGAACGCCTCCTGCCGCTACACCTGGAGCGGCCCCGCGTCCGCCGCACCGAGGCGGAGCTGTGGGCGGAGTACGCCGAGGTGCTGCCCGTCGTCCTCGGGTCCCTGCTCGACCTCACGGTCAAGGTCCGCGCGGCCGAGGCGGAGACCCCGACCGACCTGCGCATGGCCGACTTCGCCCACCTGTGCGCGCAGCTGGACACCGCGACCGGGTTCGGGGCGCTGGCCGCCTACCGGGCCAGCCTGGACGACCTGAACGATGACGTCATCGAAGGCGATCTGCTGGCGCAGACCGTCCTGCGGCACGCCGAGACGATCGAACCCGGCGGCGCCCAGCGTATGACGTCCACCGAGTGGCTGGCGTGCCTGGGCCGCCTCTACAGCGGCGACGAAGCGCGCCCCCTGCCCAAGGGCTGGCCGACCACCGGAAAGGTGCTGTCCGACCGGCTCAAGCGCCTCCAGCCCACCCTTGCGGCCCGGGGCGTCCTCATCGACACCGGCCGCACCTTCGAGGGTCGCTACCTCGAAATGGCCCGGCCCGTCCCCGCACCCTCGCACGAACAGCTCCGGATCAACTGACCGCGCGGACAAGCAAGAAGAGCACCCGGGCGCTCCGCCCAACCGGGTGCTCTTCTTGCTGTTCGGCGAAGCCGCCCGAAGGACGTGCCGCGAAGCGGCTCCTCATTTCGCTTCGCGGCGAGCGCCAACTACTACAGACACCGCCCTCCTTTTTTCCTAGATAGGAAGACCCTGCGTCATGTGCGTCATGAGAGCCGAAAAACGGCTCCTGACCTGCATGAAAGACCATGACGCAGACGACGGCCGCTGCGTCATCCTGCGTCATGTGCGACATGGCCAGCGTCATCCATGACGCAGCCCATGACGCACCCATGACGCAGCCCCCAACCCCTGCGTCATGCGAAACCCCAGGTCACGGCCACCGCATGACGCTGATGACGCAATGACGCAGAAATCCCCACCTCGGACACACGCGCACCGCGAGAAGCCCCCGCCTCGCTCTCGTCAGCATCGACGCCCCCGCCCCGCCTGCCGAACCTGGAGGAACCGGCATGCCCGTGAAGGACCCGAAGCTCAAGCTCTCCGCCGTCCTCGAAGAGATCGACATGTCCCGATCCGCGTACTACCGGATGGTCGCCCTGGGGAAAGGCCCCAAGACCATGAAGTTGCCCAACGGCCAACTCCGTATTCGACGCAGCGCCCTCGACGCCTGGTGGGCCGCTCAGGAGCAGTCCTCCGCCGCCTGAACCGACCGCCGAAGTAGTACCCAGGAGCCCCGGCCAGTGCCGGGGCTCCGTCGTTTGGAGAGCATGTGCTGACGTACGACGTGAAGCTGTACACCATCCGTCAACGGCCCAACCGGAAAAAGCCGTTCGAGCTGCGCTGGAAGGTCGGGCCGAAGCCCCACTCGAAGAGCTACGTCACCAAGACCCTCGCCACCGGAAGGCTGGCCGAACTCCGAACCGCGATGAAGGATGGCGAGCAGTTCGACGTCGAGACCGGCTTGCCCGCGTCCGAACTGCGCGAGCTGACGCGACAGCAGAAGCAAGAATCCTGGTTCGACCACGCCAAGAAGTACGCCAAGGTCACGTGGTCGGGATCGTCCGCGAAGGAGCGTGCCGCGCGGGCCGATGGGCTCGCCACGATCACTCCGGCGCTCGTGACGGACCACCGAGGGGCACCGCCGGCGGCCGTGTTGCGGACGGCCCTTTCGTGCTGGGCGTTCAACTTCTCCGACCACCAGGGCGAGATCCCGGAGAGGTTCGCGGACGCGCTCGGCTGGATCGCCCGGAAGTCGGCGCCCGTCTCGCAGTTGGAGGACTCGGACACCCTCCGGGAGGCCCTGACGGCCATCACCCTCAAGCTGGACGGCAAGCGGGCGGCGGACAACACGATCAGGCGCAAGTACTCCACCCTCAGCGGCGCGATCGGGTACGCGATCGAGCGGAAGCTCCTCACGGCGAACCCCTTGAAGTCCGTGAAGTGGGAGCCGCCGGAGACGGACGACGAGATCGACTTCCGATATGTTCCGGCACCGCGGCAGGCACGCGAGCTGATCGAAGCGGTCCGGGCGCTCGGCCTACGCGGGCGTCATCTGGCCACGTACTACGGCTGCATCAACTGGGCCGCCATGCGGCCGGCCGAGGTTGCTCACCTCCGCTTGGCAGACTGCACGCTCCCGAAGACGGGGTGGGGCCTGATCGTGGCCCCCGGCAGCTCGCCCCGGGTCGGGTCGCGGTGGACTGACGACGGACAGTCCCATGAAGAACGCGGTCTGAAGCACCGGCCCCGTAAGGCCACCCGGGAGATCCCGATCCCGCCGGTGTTCGTCGGGCTGCTGCGGGAGCACGTGGACGAGTTCGGGCTGGGCCTCGACGGGCGCCTGTTCCAGGCCGCCGAGGGCGGGTTGGTCAGCACCAAGGAGACCTCGGAAGTCTGGAAGAAGGCCAGGGCGCTGGCGCTAAGCCCCGCGCAGGTGGACACGCCGTTCGCCGAGGTGCCGTACAGCCTCCGGGCCACCTGCGTGTCCGGGTGGCTGGCGGCCGGCGTCGACCCGGCGGAAGTCGCTCACCGGGCCGGCCACAGCATCACAGTGCTCTTCAAGTTCTACGCCAAGGTGCTCGACGGCCGGAAGGACCGCTCCAACAGCCTGATCGAGCGGTTCCTCGACCAGGAGTACGGCGGCGAGTAGGCCGCGCATCTGGCCCACGGCTGGCCCACACATGCTGACCAGACCCGGCACACAGGTGGGACAGCCCGGGACGGAATCGAAAAGGGCGGGTATCGGCTTGTTGCCGATACCCGCCCTGAGCTGGGTGTTCCTCACCAGCGGAGAGCGTGGGATTCGAACCCACGGTGACGGGTCACGCCACGACAGTTTTCAAGACTGTTCCCTTAGGCCGCTCGGGCAGCTCTCCAGGCGGAGGTCAGCCTAACGGGTCCGGCGGGGTTCGGTGCACACGTTTCCGCGCGCCCGGGGGGTCACGCCTGGTCGCCCTCGCGCTGGCCGAGGGTGACCTTGGTGTTGAAGGTCTGGCCGTTGCGGGTGTACTCGACGTCGACGGTCTCGCCGGGCTTGTGCGTCCAGATCCGGCTGACCAGGGCCGGGCCGTTGTCGATCGGCACGCCGCCGAGCTTGGTGATGACGTCGCCCGGCTTGAGGCCGGCCTTGTCGGCCGCGCCGCCGGGGGTGACGGCGGGCTGGCCCTGGATGTCCTTGGTCTGGATCTGCGCGCCGTCACCCTTGTAGTCGTCGTTGCGCAGCACGTCGAGCTTGGCGTAGACCGGCTTGCCGGTCTTGATCAGGGTGTCCGCGACCCACTTGGCCTGGTTGATCGGGATGGCGAAGCCCAGGCCGATGCTGCCGGCCCGGCCGTTGGCGGAGGCGTTGGACTGGATCGCCGAGTTGATGCCGATCACCGCGCCGCCGGAGTCGAGCAGCGGGCCGCCGGAGTTTCCGGGGTTGATCGAGGCGTCGGTCTGCAGGGCGTTCATGTACGAGGCCTGCGAGCCGGTCTCGTCGCCGGAGGCCACCGGGCGGTCCTTGGCGCTGATGATGCCGCTGGTGACGGTGGACTCCAGGCCGTACGGCGCGCCGATCGCGACGGTGGCGTCACCGACGTTGACCTTGTCGGAGTCGGCCAGCGGCAGCGGGGCCAGCTTGCTCTTCGGCGGGTTGTCGATCTTGACCACGGCGACGTCGTAGCCCTCGGCGTGGCCCAGCACCGAGGCGCCGTAGGAGGTGCCGTCGGCGAACTTGACGGTCAGTTTGCCGCCGCTGAGGGCGGGCGCGACCACGTGGTTGTTGGTGAGGATGTGGCCCTCGGTGTCGAAGACGAAGCCCGTGCCGGTGCCCGACTCGCCGTTGCCCTGCGCCTTGATGGTGACGACGCTGGGCAGCGCCTTCTGCGCGATGGCGGCGATCGAGCCGGGGGCGGGCTCGTTCTTCTGGGTGTCGCTGGCCTGCACGGTGGTGCTGCGGTGGTCGTTCGCGGAGCTGCTGCTCTCGGCGCGGTCGGCGACGCTCACGCCGAGCGCGCCGCCGGCCACACCGGCGACCAGCGCGACGGCCGCGATCAGGGCGACCAGGCCGCCGCGCTTCTTGCGCGGGCCGCCGGGGCCGGCCGGACCGCCGGAGTGGTCCGCCGGGTAGCCGAGCGGGCCCGCCGGGCCACCGGGGTAGCCCGCGCCGCCGGAGGTGGAGTCGTGGGCGGGGCCCCAGCCGCCGAGCGGCTGGCCGGCCCCGAAGGGGTGGTGGCCGTGGGCGGCGGGGGCGGCGGGCACGGCCGGAGCGGCGCCGTACCCCTCGTGCGCACCGGCGGCCGGGACGCCGTGGGTGGGGGTGGTGTACGGGTTGCCGGCCGGCGGCAGGGCCGGGGCGGCGGGCGCGGCGGCCGGGGCCACCGGAGCCTGCGGGGCGGGCGGCAGGACCGGCGGCGGCGCGTCGATGTAGCCGGTGGCCGGGTCGACGGCCGGCTCCTCGGCGGCCGGCGTGGCGGGCGCCACGGGCGCGGCGGGGGCCTCCGGTGCGGGCACCTTGGTGAAGGCGACGGTGGGCTTGTGCCCGCCCTCGGCCGGAACGCCCCCGGCCACGACGCCCTCAGCCGCGACACCCTCGGCCGCGACGGCGTCGACGGGCGGCGCCGCCTCGACGACAGCGGCCTCGACGGCGCCCGACTCCGGCTCGGGCACCCGACGGAAGGCCATGGTCGGCTTGTGCCCGCCCTGAGCGGGGCCCTCGGAAGCGGACTCGGCCGCCCCCAGGCCCGCGGGCTGCTCCCCCTGCGGCCCGGTGGGCCCAACCTCGCGCTCGGTGCTCACGGACGACCTCCATAGCTGGCAGAACCAAGGACCATAGTTTTTCGCACTGACGATTCGATTGCCGTAAGGACCCCTCTGAAGAACTCATAAGAATCCTTAGCCGGCACCGACACCGACACCGCACCGGCAGCGAACCGGCTCCTGCACCTGCACCGACGCCGGTACCGACGGCCGAGGCTCCCCTCCCCCGCCGGGCGTCCCGCGATGCGGACCGCACGCCCTCGGCCTTGGGCGTTCGGCCCCGTGCCGGTTAGCCTGTCGCTCCAAACTGACACGCGGGAGCTTGGACCCACCAGGCTGAGAGTGCGCATGTCGACCGTACGCCACACGAGTGACGGACGTTCGAGGGGGCGCTGACCGCCGGAACCTGTCCGGGTAATGCCGGCGTAGGGAGTATCGGCCATGCCGCCTGCTTCGCCATCCTCTTCTTCGGGCGCGACCGCCGTCCTGGAACGCCCCGACCACGTCGAAGCACCCCTGGTCCTGGACACCGAGCCGCCGCGCACGCTGCGGTTCCGGGACCACTTCGCGCTCTGGATGAACCTGGGCGTCAGCCTGATCGGCTTCTCCACCGCCGCCACCGTGCTCGGAGCCCCCGGCAGCGAGCTGTCGCTGGCCGCCGCGGTGACCGCGATCACCGTCGGTACGGCGGTCGGCACCGCCATGCTCGGCGTGGCCTCGCTGATCGGCGCCCGCACCGGCGCCCCCGCGATGGCGAACCTGCGCGGGCTGTTCGGCACCCGGCTGTCGTACCTGCCGACGGTGCTGAACATCGTGCAGTGCATCGGCTGGGGCGTGTTCGAGCTGCTGACCATCTCGGCGGGCGCGCAGACCGTCGCGCACACCACCGGCTACCGCTGGCTGTTCGTCCTGCTCGCGGGCGCGCTGACCACCGCGCTGACGATCTGGCCGCTGGGCTCGATCGCGGTGCTGCGCCGCTTCGTGGCCGGGGCGGTCGCGGTGGCGATGGTGTACTTCACCGTCCAGCTGGGCCGCCAGGGCGTGCCGGACCCGGGGGCGGGCAACTGGCACGGCTTCCTGGGCGCCACCGACGCGATGATCGCCGTGTCGGTCTCCTTCGTCCCGCTGGCCGCCGACTACACCCGGCACTCGCGCACCCCGCGCTCGGCGTTCTGGGGCAGCTTCTCCGGCTACACCATCGCCCAGGTCTGGTGCTACGTGCTCGGCCTGATGGCGCTGCTGCAGTCGGACGGCGACCCGACCCGGATCTTCGACTCCTTCCTCGGGGTCTGGGCCGGCTGGCTGTTCCTGCTGGTGCTGGTGCTGCGCGAGACGGACCAGTCCTTCGCCAACGTGTACTCCACGGCGATGTCGGTGCAGAACCTGCTGCCGAAGGTGGACCGCCGGGTGCTCTCCGGCGCGATCGGCGCGCTGACCACCGTGCTGGCGCTGCAGATCGACGAGTTCACCGACACGTACTACGGCTTCCTCGGCCTGATCGGCTCGGTGTTCGTGCCGCTGCTGGCGGTGCTCGCGGTGGACTACTTCCTCGGCGCCGGCCGGCGCGGCTGGAACCTCTCCGCCGACGCCCCCTCCCGCTGGCTGATGCTGCTGCCGTGGGCGCTGGGCTTCGCGGTCTACCAGTTCATCGCGCCGACCAAGGTGGCCGACTGGTGGACGGACTTCTGGACCTCCGCCCAGGAGTCGCTGCACTTCACCCCGCAGGAGTGGACCTCCGCCTCGCTGTTCGCCTTCCTGGTGCCCGCCCTGGTCACCTGGGCGCTCGCCCCGCTCTCCCGGCGCGCCGTCCGGCACTGAGCGGACCCGCCCTCCCGCGCCGGAGGAACCGGCGCCGGGACGGCCCCGCGGACCGGAGACGGCCCCACGGGTTGGGGCCGTCTTTGTCCGTGCTTCACCTGCGCCGCCTATCGTTGGGCCCGTGACCAGCCCAGACCTGTCCTCGCCGACGGCGCGCACCGTGCCGCCCGTCCAGGTGATCGCCCACCGCGGTTCCTCCCACGCCCTGCCCGAGCACACCCTCGCGGCCTACCGGCGCGCGCTCGAGGAGGGCGCGGACGCGCTGGAGTGCGACGTCCGGGTCACCGCCGACGGCGTGCTGGTCTGCGTGCACGACCGCCGGATCGGCCGGGTCTCCGACGGCCGGGGCACCGTCTCGGCGATGACCCTCGCCGAGTTGGAGGCCCACGACTTCGGCGCCTGGAAGACGGGCCGCCCCAGCGTGGACCCGGAGCTGCGCGGCGTGCTGCGGCTGGACCGGCTGCTGGAGCTGGTGGTGGAGTGCGGCCGCCCGGTGGACCTGGCGATCGAGACCAAGCACCCGGTGCGCTTCCGCGGCCGGGTGGAGGCCCAGCTGCTGCGGACGCTGGAGCGGTTCGGGATCGGCGCGACCCGGGACGGCGACCGCCCGTCCGCCCGGATCATGAGCTTCTCCTCGGTCGCGCTGAACCGGGTGGCGGCCGCGGCGCCGCAGTACCGCCGGGTCTTCCTGTTCGAGCGGACCCTGCCCCTGCTCGGCCGGCTGCGCGAGGGTTCGCCGCTGCCGGGCGGGGCGCGGATCGCCGGCCCGGGCATCGAGCTGGTGCGGGCCCGCCCGCAGCTGGTGACCAGGCTGCGGGAGCTCGGCCACGAGGTGCACGTGTGGACGGTGGACGAGCCGGCCGACGTCGAGCTCTGCCTGGAGCTCGGGGTGTCCGCGATCATCACCAACCGGCCCGCGGAGGTGCTGGCGCAGCTCGGCCGGTGATCCGCCGACGCACCGGAGGCCGCGCCCGTCGCCGTTCCGATCGCCCGTTTCGATCGCCCCGTTTCGATCACTCCGATCCGATCACTCTGGTCGGCAGTCAAACCTTCCTTGCTCGAAATTGCCGGAATTCTTGCATCCGGGCGACGGAGGGTGAGCACGGAATGACCTGATGTCGACCGTCGGTCGCCGCACTCGAAATGGCCCCGCGGGATCGTCCGGTGCTCGTTTCCGACGCATTACCAAGGGGCATCTCTCCCTCGGCATACGCTGAAGGAGGTCCGGGGGTGGCGTTGATGGTGGCGCGTGAAGTGCCGACTTCATCGACCATGGCAGTGCCGCACGGCCCAGCGAGTGTCGGGGTCGCACGGCGCCGACTGCGTCGAGATCTGGGTGACCGGCAGATACCGGAACCGGTCATCGATGATGCTGTTCTGATCCTTTCCGAGCTGTTGAGCAACGCCTGTCGGTACGCCCGTCCGCTCGGCCCGCTGCCGGCCCTGGGCCGCAGCGCCCGGGCCGAGGTGCTCGGGCAGGTGCTGGTCGGCGTCCCCTCCGGGACGCACGCCGCGCGGGGCGGCCGGGAGTCCGCCGAGGGCTCCGGCGAGCCGGACGGCGGGGTGCTGGTCCGCTGGCAGATGCACGCCGACGGGGTGCTCACCCTGGAGGTCACGGACGGCGGGGCGGCCACCCGGCCACTGCCCGCGAGTCCCTCGCTGACCTCGCGCGGCGGCCGCGGCCTGAGCATCGTCGACCAGTTGGCCAGCGACTGGGGCGTGCGCGACGCCCCCGGCGAGGTCACGGTCTGGGCGGCGCTGCCCGCCCGGGCCCGGCACGCCCGGCGCACCGGAGGCGATGCCCGTAGCGCGTGAGCCGGGCGCGGGGAATGTGTCGTTAGGCTTCCCGGGAACACAGGACCACCGTTCCCGGGAGAGCCGCAGCATGGGCAAGAAGGCCGCCAAGAAGGCGCCGCAGCGCCAGTCCACCACCGTCGTCACGGGTGAGATCCCCGTCGTCGGAGCCCGCGAGGACTGCCCCTGCGGCTCCGGCCGCCGGTACAAGGCGTGTCACGGCCGGGAGGCCTCGCACGCGGTGCAGGAGCTGGTGCACCGCCCGTTCGAGGGTCTGCCCGGCGAGGCCGACTGGGTGGCGCTGCGCGAGCTGGTGCCCGCCGCCACGGTTCCGCTGACGCTGGCCGCCGGCGTGGCCGAGGGCGCCACCGGTGACGTCCCGTCGGTCACCCTGGCCACCGTGCTGCCGCTGGCCTGGCCGGCCCTGCGCCGCCAGGACGGCTCGATCCTGCTCGGCCTGCAGACCCAGTCCGCCTCCGGCGACCTCAGCCGCGACCTGGCGGACGCCCTGGAGCTGGCCCTGGCCACCGAGCCGGGCAGCCCGGTGCCGGCCCGCCGGACCGTCCCGGGCGGGCGCCGCCTGCAGGACCTGCTGGACACCACCGCCGCGTTCACGCCCACCGTGCACGCCGGCTTCGAGTTCTGGCTGGAGGACGCGGAGGCCGCCACCGGCGAGGTCGCCGCCTCCCTGGAGCGCGCCAACGCCTCGGCCATCCCGACCGAGAAGCTCGCCGGCGTGGACTCCGCCTACTGGTGCGGCACGCCGGACAAGAACCACCTGCGCTGGGTGATGACCGTGCCCGAGGAGCAGCTGCTGGACGCGCTGGCCCGGCTGGACGCGGCCGGCGAGGCCTCGCTCGGCACGGACACCCGCCTGGTCGGCTCGTTCCGCGCGCACGGCCTGACCGTGCCGGTGTGGGACCTCCCGCTCGCGATGACCGCCGCCGACTGCGAGAAGCCGGCCGCCGAGTTCGCCGAGCGGCTCGCCGCCGTGCTCGCCGACGGGACCCCGCTGACCGCCGAGGAGCGGCGCGCCCGCGCGAACCTGGTGAACCGTCAGGTCACCCTGAACTAAAGCGCGCAGGATCCGCGTGATACGCGTCACATTGTCGCGGTGAACGCGCAATTTCCGGGCGTGGAGGGCGTCTTGGAAATTGGCGCGGGCGCGGATCCTTGTTACTGTCTAAAGAGTCCGGCCGCTGGTGCATCCCCCGTCGCCAGCGGCCGGATCTTTTGTTTTTCCGGAGTGCCCCGGTGAAGACCCCCGCGAAGGCCCCGGCGTGGACCCCTGCGCGGGCCCCCGCGAAGGCCCCGGGCCCCGGCGGTCCTCAGTAGGCCGAACGGCCGCTGTCCAGCCGGACCGTCGCCTCCACCAACTCCCCCAGCAGCGGCCCGACCTGCGGCAGCCAGACCCCGCCGCCGACGCCCGGTCGCGGCGCCAGCACCCAGCGCACCCGTCCGGCCGCGCCGCCGGGCGGCAGCGCCAGGAAGCCGCCCGGCCCGTGGTAGCGCAACGAGCCCGGCACCCAAGGGAGTTGGGCGAGCATCTCGCCGAGAACATCCAGTGAGTACGGGGCCACCAGCAGCGCGTAGCGGCCCGGCATCGCCAGCACCGGCCCGAGCGGCAGCCGCAGCGCGCTCAGGTAGACCAGCGCCCGGGCACCGGCCGCCGCGGGCAGGCTGACCGCCGAGACCGTGGAACCGGTGGCGGCCAGCACCGGCGCGTCCGGGCTCTGCCGCTCCCACCACCAGCGCACCATCCGGGCGTCCGTGGTGGCGGCCAGCAGCGAGGGGTCGTGGGGGTGCGCGCCGGGGACGGTGCAGTCCAGGTCGCCGCAGGAGCAGCGGCCGTCGCGCAGCACGGTGCCCGGCACCACGGGCCAGCGGTGGTCGACGGCGGCCGCCAGGGCCGCGGCCAGCCGCGCGGAACGCTCCTCCGACCGGCTCTTCGGGTTCTCACGCATGGCGCTCGTTCCTTTCCCTGACCGCTCGGTTCGCTCCGCCCCGCCGGCGTCCGTCGGGATCCTCGGCGCGGGCCCGCCGCGGCACGGCCCCCGGGCGGCGCGGCGCGGGGCGGGCGGCGAAGGCGGACGGCGCGGCTACGACGTGGAGCAGGTGTGGAGCACGACATGAAAGGGCCGCGCACCGGCACAGCCCTTGGAACGAGAATCCCGTACGCGACGGATTGACGCCGCCCGGGCACGCTTGGTTCCACCGTACGAGTGAGAGAGTTCCGGCCAGCCCGGCTCACGGGCGGCACGGACATACGATCCGGACGGCCGCCCGGGCCGTCCTCCCGGTTCTGCCCGTTCGCGGCCCGCTCCATGCCTCCCGGCCCGAGCGGCGCGCGCACCGACCCCGCACGCCCCCCGACCGGGTCGCGATCGATGTGGAACGGGCCACCGCGTCGTCCTGGATCTGGACATGCCCCGAATGGCCTGTGTAGAAGTGGTGGCATTGCTGTCGATCAATGACGAGTAGTAGCGAATCGAGGCGAAACGCGCCCTAAGGCCGTGCTCGCTCCACATTGGCCGTACCTGGGGGTTTCGCATGGCACGTAGCACCGCGTCAGGAGTGACGGCATGAACGAGTCCCACCCGTCGGCGGCCCTCCCGTCGGCGACGACCGCCGAGCCGGGCGAACCCGGCTGCGCAGGCGGGCTCACCGTCCTCGACCTGCCGGACCTGACCGGCCCCGTCGACGCCCTCGACGGGGCCGTGGACGCCGCCCGCACGGCGCCGTCCGCCGCCGTGCAGGACCGTTTGGCCGGACGCCTGTCCGAAATCACCAGCCTGCACGAGCACACCGAGCGGCTCGCCCGCACCCGCGGCCTGGCGGCCACCCTGGACACCGTCCTGGCCTCCGGCGCCGCCCTGCTCGGCGCCCGGCGCGGCGTGCTGGTGACCAGGCGGCCCGGTGGCGGGCCCGGACAGCCGGTCGGCTTCGGCCTCGACCGCGCCAGCCTCGGCGCCCTGGAGACCGTCCCGACCGAACAGAGCCTGCTGGCCCGGCTGCTGCGCGAACGGGACCGGCCCGCACAGCTGCACTCCCGCGACCTCGCCGAGGACCCGGCCATCGGCGCCCGGCTGCGCGAACTCGCCGTCCACTTCGGCCTCGGCGGCGCCTACGGCCTGCCGCTCGCCACCGCCGAGGACGGCCCGCTCGCCGCCGCCCTCTGGTTCTACGACGAGCCCGCCGAACCGACCGGGTGCCAGCGCGAACTAGCCCGCCACTACTGCGAGATCGCCGCCCCGCTGCTCGCCAAGCAGCTGGAGGCGGACCGGATCTCGCGCACCACCGAGGCGCTGCGCCGCGGCCTGCTGCCGGACCGCCTCCCCCAGGCCGCCGGACTGCGGCTGGCCGCCCGGCTCGTCCCCGCCGGGCTGGAGCGCTCCGCGGGCAGCGACTGGTACGACGCGATCCCGCTGCCGGACGGCACCATCGGCCTCACCGTCGGCTCCGTCTCCGGCGACGGCCCCGGCGCGGGCCCCGGCTCCGCCCCCGGCGCGGCCGCCGCGATGGGCCGGGTGCGGGCCGCGCTGCGGGCGTACGCGGTGCTGGAGGGCGAGGACCCGGTGTCCGTCCTGGGGGACCTGGAGCTGCTGCTCAAGACCACCGAGCCGACCCGCAGCGCCACCGCCGTCTACGCCTGGGTCGAGCCCGAGGAGCGCCGGATCACCCTGGCCGGCGCCGGGCACTGCCCGCCGGTCCTGGTCGGCCGGCACGGCGCCGAGTTCGTCGAGACCTCGCTCTCCGCCCCGCTCGGCATGCTGACCTGCTGGGAGGCCCCCGGGGTGGAGTTCACCGCCGAGCGCGGCGACACCCTGCTGCTCTACACCGAGGGCCTGGCCCGCCGCTGCGGCCCGACCCTGCACGCCGGGCAGGCCAACCTGCGCCGGGCCGCCGCCGACGCCCCGCGCGACGTGCGGATCGACCCGGACCGGCTCTGCGCCCACCTGCTGTCCGTGTGCCCCGCCCCGGACACCACGGGCACGGCCACCGACGACCTGATGCTGCTGGCGGCCCGCTTCGAGTGACGGTTCGAGCCCGTGGGGGTCCCTCCCGGCCGAAGGCTGGGGGAGGACGGGCGGCCGGGCGTCCGTACCATGGACGCACGGCCGCCCGCGCGTGTCGCGATCCGACACCTCCCCCGAGGGGCGGCGGTACCACCCCCCAAGGAGGCGTTGCACGTGACCGAGGACCGTACCCCCGCGGTGGCCGAGAACCCCGAGGCCGACGGCGGCGAGGAGCCTGAGCAGCCCAAGGGCCGCAAGAACGGTCTCTACGGCGAGATCTCCGACGCGCTGGCCGCCTCGATGCAGTCCGGCTGGGCCGACACCGAGCTGCACGGCCTCACCCCGGTCGCCCAGGCCCCGTACGCCGCCGAGCGCCGCGCCAAGCTGTCCGCCGCCTTCCCCGGCGAGCGCCTGGTCGTCCCGGCCGGCAACCTGCGGGTCCGCTCCAACGACACCGACTACGCCTTCCGCGCCTCCAGCGAGTACGTCCACCTCACCGGTGACCAGACCGAGGACGCGGTGCTGGTCGCCGAGCCGACCGGCGAGGCCGGCCACGAGTTCCTGCTCTACCTGCTGCCCCGCTCGAACCGCGAGAACGGCGAGTTCTGGCTGGACGGCCACGGCGAGCTGTGGGTCGGCCGCCGGCACAGCCTGAGCGAGCAGGAGCAGCTGCTCGGCCTGCCCGCCCGCGACGTGCGCCAGGCCGCCGAGGAGCTGGCCGCGAAGGCCGCGGACTCCGCCGTGCCGACCCGGATCGTGCGCGGCTACGACGCCGGTCTGGAGACCGCGCTCGCCGACGCCCTGGACGAGGACGAGGACGCCGCGCTCAAGGAGTTCCTGAGCGGCCTGCGGCTGGTCAAGGACGAGTGGGAGATCGGCGAGCTGCGCGCCGCCTGCGACGCCACCGTCAAGGGCTTCACCGACGTGGTCCGCGAGCTGGGCCAGGCCGTCGCCACCTCGGAGCGCTGGATCGAGGGCACCTTCTGGCGCCGCGCCCGGGTCGAGGGCAACGACGTCGGCTACGGCACCATCGCCGCCGCCGGCCCCCACGCCACCACCCTGCACTGGGTGCGCAACGACGGCGACGTGCGCCCCGGCGAGCTGCTGCTGCTGGACGCGGGCGTGGAGACCCACACCCTCTACACCGCCGACGTCACCCGCAGCCTGCCGATCGACGGCCGCTTCACGGATCTCCAGCGCCGGATCTACGACGCCGTGTACGACGCCCAGGAGGCCGGCATCGCCGCGGTGAAGCCCGGCGCCCGGTTCCGCGACTTCCACGAGGCCTCGCAGCGCGTCCTCGCCGAGCGGCTGCTCGCCTGGGGCCTGCTGGACGCCTCGGCGTACGACGTCGAGAAGGTCCTGGAGCTCGGCCTCCAGCGCCGCTGGACCCTGCACGGCACCGGCCACATGCTCGGCCTGGACGTCCACGACTGCGCCCACTCGCGCCGCGAGGAGCACGTCGACGCGCTGCTGGTCCCCGGCATGGTGCTGACCGTCGAGCCCGGCCTGTACTTCCAGCAGGACGACCTGACCGTGCCGGAGGAGTACCGCGGCATCGGCGTCCGGATCGAGGACGACATCCTGGTCACCGCCGACGGCAACGAGAACCTCTCGGCCGGCCTGCCCCGCAGCGCCGAGGACGTCGAGGCCTGGATGGCCTCGCTCGCCTGAGCCACGCCCGAACCACGCCTGAGCCACGCCCGAACCACGCCCGGGCCGCACCCGGGCCGCGTCACGGTGAAGGGCCCGGCCTCCCGAGCAGTGGGAGGCCGGGCCCTTCGGCTTCGGTGCGGGCTCAGCCCTGGCTGTAGGGCTGGACCAGGGAGTCCGCGCTGTGGTGGCCGGCGGCCACCCCGCCGACCTCGATGGCCATCGGTCCGGCGTGCCGCGCCACCGCGACCCGGAAGGTGTACGAGACCGAGCTGCCCGGGAGGAGGTCCGCCAGCTCGGCCGGCTCCGCCCCGAGCCGGCCGTTGCAGTCCTGGACCGTCGTGAGGGTCTTCCACTCGTTGCCGACCTTCGCCTGCACCGTGACGTCCGACTCGGACAACCCCTCGCTGTTCCGGCCGGACAGGAACACCGACGGGTGCATCCGGGTGACGCCGTCCGGCGAGGTGAGCTTGTAGGAGAACTCGGTCGGGGCACCGCCGTAGACCAGCAGGGACGGCTCGGAGACCGACTTCACCACCGGACGGTGGGCGTCGACGACCTTGGCGGTCACCACGCTCTTCGGCATGTTCAGGTACGACCTGGAGTGCGGGGTCGGGGCGTCCGCCTCGACGGCGAGGCTGCCCGGGCGGTTGTCCACGGCGAGCGACATCCGGTACTCGACCGTCCGGCTCTCGCCCGCGGCCAGGGTGAAGGCGGCGTCGTCGCCCGTGCCCGCGTAGTCCATCCCGCCGCCCTGGCTCAGGGACGGCAGGGCCTTCCAGCCCGAGGCGTCCTTGCGCTCCAGGGTGCCCTTCGCCATCGACAGCATCACCTGGCACGGCGCGCCCTCGTACTGCTGGGTCGCCACCACCGGCGCCACCGCGCGGCTGCCCGAGGCGTCGTTGTTCCTCCAGGTCACCGAGAACGAGACCTTCTCGCCGACCTGGATCTTCTGGTTCTCGCGCAGGCCGTTGAAGGTGATGCCGATGCCGCCGGGCTTGGCGGGCGCCGGCTTGGCGGCGGTCGGCTTGGCCGGGGCCTTCACGGCGGGCTTGGCCC
Organism: Kitasatospora sp. NPDC005856; assembly: GCF_040629945.1. Taxonomy (NCBI): domain Bacteria; kingdom Bacillati; phylum Actinomycetota; class Actinomycetes; order Kitasatosporales; family Streptomycetaceae; genus Kitasatospora; species Kitasatospora sp. NPDC005856. The sequence goes on from NZ_JBEXWT010000052.1 coordinate 38,771, forward strand.
CCGTCCCGGCGGCCGCGGGGGCGGGGGCGGCGGGGCCGGGGGCCGCGGGAGCCTCGGCGGCCGGCGTGGTGGCGGCCGGGGCCGCCTCGGTGGTCGGCGCGGCCGGGGCGGGGGTGGTCGGGACGGCGCCCGCGCCGGGGGTGGCCGAGGAGGTGGCCAGCGGAGTGGCGGAGGGAGTGGAGGCGGCGACGGACGCCCCGCCGTTGGTCGGGCCGCAGGCCGCGACACCGACGGCGGCCACGATGGCCAGGGGGATGATCTTCGCAATACGGGCGATAACGGACGCGTTCATGTGACAGTCCCCCAAGGACACGTGGTGATGGTGATGGTGATCGGATGAGCGGGCGCCCGATGTCGCGCCCCGAGGAGCCGGCCCGAGCCCCCCGGCTCCGCCGGCTCGCTCTCCCCGCCTCTCACCCTGATAGACGTCCATCCCGGCGGGGGGTTGCAGGCGGGTTCGAAGTTTTTTCCGCGGACTCCCCCGGAACACCGAAAGGCGCCGTGACCAGGGGAGATCCCCGGTCACGGCGCCTCGACGGCCCGCTCGGACGGCTACTTCACGACCGTCACCGGGACGGTCTGCTCCTTCAGGACCACCAGCGGCGCGGTGGCGGGGTACGGCAGCGTCAGCTGAACGGCCACCGGCATCGTCCCGGGCCCGTCCACCGGGTCCAGGGCCATCCGGTAGGTCACCTTCCTGGACTCACCCGGCGCGAGCGAGAACCAGGCCTTGGAGTTCACCATGGCGTAGTCCGTGCCGCCGCCCATCGAGAGCATGGCCTCCGTCCAGGTGCCGCCGTCCTGGCGCTCCAGCTTGCCCTTGTTCATCAGGAGCACCTCGCTCGGCGGCGTCCCGGCGTACTCCTTCGTGTAGACCAGCGGCGCGAGCTGCGCGTAGGTCTTCTGGCCGGAGTTGCGGTAGGTCACCGTGAAGGTGACCGGGGTGCCGTCGTTGGACACCTTCTGCCCGGCGCCGATGCCGTCGACCGTGATGGTGAGGTCCTTCGCGGCCTGTTCGGCCGAGGACAGGCCCGGCGACTTGTGGCCGCTCACGTCCAGGCTGTTGACGATCGCCGTCAGGCCCGACTGGTAGTCGCTCTTGAGCCCGTTCGCCACCACGAAGACCTGGTCCGTCCCCATCCCCCACAGCTGGGCCGTGAAGGTGTCCCCGGGTTTGCAGGTGACGCTCCACTGGGTCTTGTCGACCGTCTTGCCGGCCACGGTGGGCTTGGTCCGCACGGGGGCGCCGATCGACGAGTAGCCGTTGTCGGGGAAGTACGGCCGGCCCCAGATCGGGCAGTTCGGCTGGTGGCCCCAGCCCCCTTCCGCGGTCAGGTCGGCCATCGTCGGCCAGGCGCCGCCTTCGAGTTCGCTCGGGCTGTTGTACGCCACGACCAGGACGCCGTACGGCTCGCACTTCGCCGCCGTCCAGCCCTGCTGCGGCTCCGTCGGCGCGCCCGGGCTCAGGACGCAGACCTGGCTGTCCGAGGCCGGCACGGCCTTCCAGCCGGCCGGGACCTTGAACTTGACGCCCCGGAAGGTGTACGAACTCGCGGTGCCACCGGCCGTGTTGGCGGTGGACGGGTTGGTGGACGGCACGTCGTCGGCGAGCGGGACCTCGGGCTCGGCGTCGCTGGTGGGGGCGCCCTGGGCGGTGGGGGAGGCCGTCGGGCTGGGGGTGCCCGTCGGCTCGGGCGTCGGACTCGGCGCGGCGGTCAGGGTGGCGGCCGGCGGCGGTGGGACCTGGTCCTGGGCGACCGGCTCGCCGTGGAAGGTGAGCACGCCGAGCGCCATGGCGGCGGCCAGGCCGAGCGGCACGGTGACGGCGTACACCGGGCGCAGCCGGCGGACCCGGTTCTTCGGGGGAGCCGCCGGTCGCAGGCCGTCCGCCGTGACCAGGGAGGCCCGGGCCGTCATCGCCTCGCGGAGCAGCCGTTCCATCGGTGTCTCGTCCGGCCCGTCGCCGTCGCCGCCGGTGCGGCGGGGGAGCTTGTCGGTCATCGAACCTTCTCCAGGTGCTTTTCCAAGGCGTCCAGAGCGCGGCTGGCGGTGGACTTCACGGCACCCCGGGACAGTCCCAGGGTCTCGGCTATCTGCGCCTCCGACATGTCGGACCAGTAGCGCAGCACCAGCACCTCGCGCTGGCGGGGAGTCAACTCCTGCAGGGCCACCAGCACCCGGCGGTGTTCGTCGTTGAGCACCGCGTGGTCCTCGGCGGACGGGGCGTCGGCCACGTGCGGCGGCACGTACTCGCGGGCGGTCTTGCGGCGGCGCAGCATCGAGCGGGCGCCGTTGACCACCGAGGTGCGCAGGTAGCCGAGGGCGTTGTCGAGGTCGTCCAGCTGCTCGCCGTAGCGCTGGTAGAGCTGGGTGAAGGCGTCCTGGACGACGTCCTCGGCCAGGTCCTGGTGGTCGACCAGCAGGACGGCCATCCGGACCAGGCCCAGCCGGTGGGCGTGGTAGAGGTCGGTCAGCGTGGGCCGGTCCTCGGCGGGCTTGCGGCCGCCGCGCAGCAGCCGGAAGCCGGAGCGACGCTGCTTCGCCTCCTGCTCGGTGACGCCGGCGAGCGGCTCGCCGGCTTCCTGCGCGCCGAACAGTGCCGCGACCACTCCGCGGACGGAGAAGCCACGCCCCCCTGCCTGCCCGACGGTCGGCCCGATGGCCATGGACATGTGCGATTCCGCTTTCCCCCGGGACGGTGACGGCGCCGGCCGTTCCGTCAGGTCACCTGATCAAGATCGTGATCGGGGGGATCATTCCAGCTGCCCTCATGCCGGGTTCCTCCCGCCCCCCGTACCAAAGGACGTGTGACGGAGGTGAAGGTTGCAGGCGGGTTCGAAGAAAGTTCCGAAGGGGCCGGGACGGCTACACTCACCGGCATTCCGCCACCCGTGAGCAGGGGGTTCGCATGGCCGAGCAGAACGTCGAGGACCGGCCCGGTACCGTCTCGCGACCGGTGCCCGTCACCATCGGCCGGCGCCCGGAGCCCGTGCACGACGTCGCGGTGTACGCCTTCCCGGGCATGGCGCCGTTCGAGCTCGGCGTGGTGGTCGAGGTGTTCGGGCTGGCGCGGCCCGAACTGACCGGCCTGCTGGCGGCGCCCTGGTACGGGCTGAAGGTGTGCGCCGACCGGCCCGGGACGGCGCTCGACGCGGTGGGCGGCTTCACGCTGACCGCCCGGCACGGGCTGGACGAGCTGGCGGCGGCCGACACCGTGGTGGTCCCCGGGGTGCCGAACGCGTTCGGCGGCGTGGTCTCCCCCGCCCTGGTCGAGGCGCTACGCACCGCGCACGGGCGCGGCGCCCGGATCGTGTCGATCTGCTCGGGCGCCTTCGCCCTGGCCGCCGCCGGGCTGCTGGACGGCCGGGGGGCGACCACCCACTGGCGGTACGCGGAGCTGCTCCAGCAGCGCTACCCGGCGGTGCGGGTCGACCCGGACGTGCTGTACGTGGACAACGGCGACGTGCTGACCAGCGCGGGCAGCGCGGCCGGCATCGACCTCTGCCTGCACCTGGTCCGGCGGGACCACGGCGCCAAGGTGGCCAACACGGTGGCCCGGCGCTTCGTGGTGGCGCCGCACCGCGACGGCGGGCAGTCCCAGTTCATCGAGGCGGCGGTCCGCCCGGTCGAGGAGGAGGACGACGGGATCGCCCGCAGCATGCAGTGGGCGCTGGACCACCTGTCCTTCCCGCTGACCATCTCGCAACTGGCCGCCGCCGCCCGGATGTCGGACCGCTCGTACCTGCGGCACTTCACCGCCCGCAACGGGACCAGCCCGATGCGCTGGGTCGTCACCCAGCGCATCGCGGCCAGTCTGGTGCTGCTGGAGTCGCCGGAGGGGTCGGTGGAGGAGATCGCCACGGCGGTCGGCTTCGAGAGCGCCGCGACCTTCCGCCACCACTTCGGCCGGGTGATGCGCACCTCCCCGACCGCCTACCGGCGCTCCTTCGGGCGCGGGGTGGCCTGAGCGCGCGGGCTCCTGCGCCTCGCGCCACTGCTCGCGCTCCTGCTACTGCTCCTGCTCGCGGCGGTCCGCATTGGCGACGATGGCGTCGTGCAGCCACTGGGCCAGGCCCGGCGCGATCTTCTCGTAGGTGTCGGTCCAGCGCGGGTCGGAGACGTACAGGCCGGCCAGGCCGCGGTGGATGGTGTACGTGCAGTCGTAGAAGTTCCGGCAGATGTGCTGCCGGTGCTCCTCGGCGAGCTCCGTGGCCACCGGACCGTCGGCGGGCTCACCGGCGGTGATCGCCTCGGCCAGGCGGTCGTTGAGCGCGGTCATCTCGGCCTGGACGCGCTGCCAGTCGGCCTTGGAGTAGCCGCCGGTGCGGCGCTGCGACTCGGCCCAGGCCGCGGTGTCGCCCCAGCGCTGCTCCGCCTCCTGCTCCCACTCCTCCTGGTAGCCCTCGCCGAAGATCTCGAACTTCTCCTCCGGGGTCAGCTGAATGCCCATTCTCCGTGCCTCCATGGCGTGTTCGACGGCTGAGGCGAGTTCCTGGAGGTGACTGATCCGGTCGGTGAGCAGTCGGTGCTGCCGCCGGAGGTGTTCGGTCGGACTGACCGATTCGTCGTCCAGGATCGCCGCGATCTCCTCCAGGGGGAAGCCGAGTTCTCGGTAGAAGAGGATCTGCTGCAGCCGGTCGAGATCGGCGTCCACGTACCGGCGGTAGCCGGCGCGGGTACGGCCGGCCGGGGACAGCAGGCCGATCTCGTCGTAGTGGTGCAGGGTGCGGACGGTCACCCTGGCGATCTTCGCCACGGCGCCGACCGAGTAGCCCTCACTGGTCATCGGAGTTCCTCCCTGGTGCTGACCACCACCCTCGGCTCTCACGTCGCGTGAGGGTCAAGCGGCGAACGACGGCGGGTGTTCGAGCGGCGAACGGGCGCGGGGCGCTCCCGTTCCGGACTCAGACCCCGGCGCCGGCCGCCACCCGCTCGCGCCGCCGACCGCCCCGGCGGCCGACGGCACCGCCCTCGCCGACGCCCGGGGCACCCGGCCGCTGCCGACGGGACCGCTGGGCGGGCCAGAACAGCACGTACGCGGCGGACACCACCACGAAGGCGAGCCGGACGAAGCCGCGGGCCGCGTCGGACGGGAGGAACAGCGTCCCGCCGTACAGCGCGACCAGCGCGATCCAGCTCCACCACGGGACGAGCCGCTTCTGCCCCACCGTGTCCCAGAGCAGGGTGCCGAGCAGGATCGAGGCCGTGTAGTAGGTGTAGACGCTCGGGTCGAGCAGGACGCGGGCGTCCGCGCCCAGCAGCACCACGGCCGGCCAGCGGCCGCGCCAGACGGCGACGCAGCCGAGCCCGATCCCGAGCGCGAACTGGGTGGGGCGGTCCCACCAGGGGGTGGACGGGTCGGTGACCCCGAACCAGCGCAGCGCGGAGGCGGGCTGGTTCGGGATGGTGAACTTGGCGGCCGCCATGGTGTCCAGGTTGCCCAGGTAGAACGGCAGCCAGGCGATCGCCACCAGGGCGCAGAACCAGAGTCCGGCGCGCAGCCAGGTGCGCCGGGGCAACGCCAGGATCAGCGGGGCGAAGGCGATCGCCCAGGGTTTGGAGTCCACCGCCAGCGCCAGGAAGACCGCCACCTGGGTGGGCTTGCCGCGGGCCAGGGCGTGCGCGGCGAGGGTGGTGAAGAACAGGGCGAGGACGTCGTCCAGGTGCGCGAAGCGGACCGAGACCTCGACCCACATCGGGATGAAGGCCAGTCCTGCGATCAGCAGCCGCTGCTGGAGCCGTCGGTGGTTGATCCCGGTGCCGAGGTAGTACAGGGCGGCGGTGCGGCCGATCACGACCAGCATCACCAGGCCCAGCCCGGCGCTCACCGCCTCGGCGATCAGCTCGCCGGTGTGCGGTGCGAACGGGGCGGTGAGCCTGGCCGCGGCCAGGCTCACCGGGCCGATCTGGAGCTCCGGGTGGTGGGCGTAGAGCGACAGGCCGCCGTCGGGCTGGTCGCTGAAGAGCAGCTGCTCGCCCTGGCGCAGGTAGTGCCAGGAGAAGCCGCCGCTGGGCTCGACCAGGAGGAACCAGAGGACCGTCCAGGCGGTCAGCAGGACGTGGTGCCTGCGGAGCGGCAGTCCGGCTATCCGCCCGGTCGCCGCCTCGTAGTCGGTGGTGGCCCGTGCCGTGCGTGCTACCCGCACCTGTCCTCTCCCCGCCGTTCCGCCCCCCTCCGGCCGGACATCCTATGTGACGGAGGAGAACCGTCCGTGCCGCCCGCGGGCCCGCCCGACGGGACGGCGCGGGCGGCGCGGAACGCCGGGAGGGAACGCCGGGAGGGCCGGGCCGACGTCAGCCGTGGCCCGGCCCTCCCGGGCAGCGCCCCCTCGGGTTCGGTGCGCTCCGATCGGTGCGCTTCCGGTCAGCCCTGCTGGGCGGACTTGCGGCGGCGCAGCACCACGAGGGTGCCGACACCGGCCACCAGGACGGCGCCGCCGGTGGCCGCGATGGCGGTGGTGTTGCCGCTGCCACCGGTCTGGGCCAGGGCCTTGTCGTTGCCGTCCGCGGCGGCCTTGGCCTTGTCGACGGCGGCCGGGGTCAGCGGCGGCGGGGTGATGACCGGGGGCTCCACCGGGAAGCCGATCGGGCCCGCGGTGTCGCCGCTGCTCTCGGCCGGGGCCGGGGCGGTGGCCGAGCCGGAGGGCTCACCGGTGGCCGGAGTGGTCGGCTTCTCGGTGGGCTTCTCGGTGGGCTTCTCGGTCGGGGTCCCGCTCGGCTTGCCGGTGGGCGTCTCGGTCGGCTTCTCGGTCGGCGTGGCGGTGGTGGTGGCCGACGGGGAGCTGCTCGCGGTCGGGCTGGGCTTGCCCGTCTGGGTCGGGGTCGGGCTGGGCTTGCCCGTCTGCGACGAGGTGGGCGTCGGGGTCGGCTTGCCGCCGGGCGCCTTGATGACGAAGCCCACGCCGCCGTCGCAGCTGAGGTGGCCGTTGTCGACCGGCTGGTGGTCGGAGTCGTCGAGCTGGGCGGCGAAGACGACCGGGACGACGCCGGCCCGGCCGAGCGGGGCACCGTCGGCGAAGGACGCCCGGACCTTGATCGGGACGTTCTTGCCGCGGTTCACCCCGAGCAGGTCGTCGGCGACCGGGTTGCCCTCCGCATCGAGGGTGCCGAGCATCATCAGGACGGAGCTGTTCTTCTCGCCGCTCTTGTCGGGGGCGACCACGGCGGTCTGCCACTCGCCACCGGGGAGGCGGTACTGGACCTTGAGGTCCTTCGCCTGGAGCGAGCCCGCCTTGTTCTTGAACTTGAGCAGCGGGATGAAGACGAAGTCGTGCTTCGTCCGGTTGTCGATCTTGAACGTGAACTCGCGGGCGTCACCGCCGGCGATGAAGGTGCCGGGCACGCCGTTCAGCGAGAGGTCGAGGCTCGCGTGCGACGCCTTGTCGGCCGGCTGCGCGACGGCGGACGGGGTGCCGGTGGCACCGACGGCCATGGCGCCCTGGGCGCCGGCCAGCACGAGCGAGGACGTGAGCGCGACGGCTCCGGCAAGGGCAAGAGTGCGACGTATGGACAAGGAGACCTCACGGAAGTGTCCGGGCGAGGCCCGGGCGCGAGGGGGCGGCCGCAGACGCGCCGCGTACCCCCCGCGAAGCTGAAAGTCCGACGGAGAGTACCGAACGATCCGACCGGTCCGGAAGGCGGGTGGCACGTTACTACCCGGTCTCAGGGAAGGGGTGCCCGAATCATCCAACTCTGGGCACTCATAAGGCTTTTGCACTCCACCCGCCGAGCCGACCGCCGGGCCCCGCATCACGGGTCCACGCCCGGGGACGGGGACGCACGGCCCCCGGTGGGCTCTGCCGCTCAGCCGCTCGACTACCCAGTCGCTCGGCCACTCAACCCTTCGGCCACTCAGCCGATCAGCCGTTCAGCCGTTCAGCCGATCAGCCGGCGAAGAAGGACTTGGCCGCGATCACCGCGCGCTCGTCGTCCAGCACCTCGCCCGGGCGGCTGCCGTTGCCGAGCAGCACCCCGCCCCAGCGCATCCCCATGTACTCGGCGGTCAACCGGAGGGTGCCGATCAGCGGCTCCGCCTTGTCGTCCCCGGTGGCGAGGGCGGTGACGCCCCAGATCGTGCCGCCGCCCAGCCGGGCCCGGAAGTCCACCCCGGGCACCCGCATCCAGGCCGACCAGTGGTCGAGGTAGAGCTTGGCGCTGGTCGGCAGCGAGTACCAGTACAGGGGCGCGACGAAGACCAGGTCGGTGGCCGCCAGGGTGGCGTCCAGCAGCGTCCGCTCGTGGCCGGTCGGCTCGGGGTAGCCGCCGTCGCCGGTGTGCCGCAGGTCCCGGAAGGGCGGCAACGGGTGCTCGTCCAGCCGCAGCCAGCGCTGCTCGGCCCCGGGCGGCAGGCTCGACTCGGCGGCCAGCCGGGCGAGCCGAACCGAGTTGCCGTCGGTGCGCGCGCTGGCGTCCAGGAACAGGAAACGACGCGGCGCCTCGGTGCCGGACGTCTGGTCGGCCATCAGGACTCCTCCGTCGTGGGTGCGGTGCGGACGCAGGAGTGAGCCGCCGCCGAACGCCGGTTTATTCCGCTCCGACCGGGTCAACCGGGTCAACCGGGCAGCCAGGGCCGACGGTCAGTCGGGCAGTCCGGCGCGGCGGCGGGCGACGGCCGCGACCGCCGCCCAGTCCTTGTCCCCGTCGCCGTGCGCCAGCGCGTCCAGGAAGGCGTCCCGCAGGATGCTGCCGAACGGCAGCGGGACGTTGCGCGCGGTCCCCGCCTCCAGCGCGAGGCCGACGTCCTTGAGCCCGAGCGGCAGCCGGAACCCGGCCGGCTCGTAGCGGCGCTCGGCCACCATCGAGCCGTAGCCGCTGTGGATCGGCCCGGGGAAGAGCGTGCCGCTGAGCATCTCGACCAGGTCGGTCGGCCGTACGCCGTGCGCCTCCGCCAGGCTGCACGCCTCGGCCATGGACTCGATCGCGCAGGCGATCAGGAAGTTGGTGCTGATCTTGGCCGTGTTGGCCTGCCGGGGGCTCTCACCGAAGTGCCAGGTGCGCTCGCCCATCGCGGCGAACAGCGGCTGGGCCCGCTCCAGTAGCTCGGGCGCGCCCGCTACCAGGATGTTCAGCCGCCCCGCCGCCGCGACCGGCGGACGGCCGAGGACGGGCGCGGCGACGTAGCCGATGCCGTGCTCGGCGTACCGCGCCTCGGCCCGCTCGGCGAGGGCGAGCGAGACGGTGGCCATGTTGACGTGCAGGGTCGCCGCGGCACCGGCCAGCAGCTCGGGGTCGAGCATCCGCTCGACCGCCGTGTCGTTGGCGAGCATGGAGACCACCGTGTCGGCGGCGAACACGTCGGCGAGCGAGTCGGCCGCCTCCGCGCCCTCGGCCACCAGGGCGGCCACCGGCTCGGGCGAACGGTTCCAGACCCGTACGGTGTGGCCGGCCCGCAACAGGCTGCCGGCCATGCCGCGCCCCATCGCACCAAGCCCCACGAAGCCGATCGTCCGCCCGGTCATCCGCCGCACTCCCGTCGCCGCACCTGCTCGCGTGCGCCCGACTGTACGTCAGATCGTCCGGCGGGCCGGCCGGTGAACCGGCCACTGGACGGGTCGGCAGACCGGTCGGCGGACCACCGGTGAACCGGGCGGCGCACCCGCGAGCGGGCGGCGGCTCACGCGCAGGCGCGGGCCGGCATCCGGGGGCCGTCGGCGGCCGCGCCGCGCTCCAACTCGGCGACCACCCGCCCGCGCAGCAGCTCGTACTGGGCCTGGAGCCGGCCGGGCCGGGCCGGCCGCGCCACCGGGCGGCCGGGGCCGACCAGTTCCTCCGGCCCGAACTGCTCACGGGTGAGGTCGATCTCGAAGCCGGTGGCGAAACGGTTCCACCAGTGGAGGTCCGTCCGCACCCCGTCGATGTACACCTCGCCCATCATGAGCTCGCCGCCGAGCAGGTCGTGCAGCACCATCGCCGTCACCCCGCACTGGCCGCGGGCGGGATTGTCGGGACGCCAGTGGGCCAGATCCTCGGGCGCACAGGTGTCGACACCCCAGGAGGAGCGGATCGCACGTTCGATGTCGTTGAGGGTCCACGCCGTCATACCGGGAAGCCTGCCACGCGCCACTGACAGCGGCACCGGCTTTTCGAAGGGTCATCCCGTGTTCTGCGGCGACCCTCCCTGCGTTCACCCGAACGAGACCATGCCCGGCCGCCCGGCCCCGCCCCGGTCACAGGGAGGGGCCGACCGGCCGGGCTCGCGTCACTTCGCCAGCTCGGCGACGCCGGCCTGCGCGAACTGCTCGTCCAGGTCGCCGCTGGGCGCGCCCGCGACACCGACGGCCGCGATCGGCGCGCCCTTCGACTGGATCGGGGCACCGCCGGCCAGGAACAGGGTGCCCGGGATGTCCTTCAGGTTCGGGGCCTGGGCCAGCCGCTTGGCCAGCTCCGAGGTCGGGGCGTTCCAGGACACCGCGGTGAAGGCCTTGCGCTCGGCCGAGACCGGGGCCTGCGGGCCGGCGCCGTCGCCCTTCAGCAGCACCCGGGTGACACCGTCGCGGTCGACGACCGCGACCGACACGTGCTGGCCGGCCTTGGTGGCCGCGTCCAGGGCGGCCTGGGCGGCGCGGGTGGCGGCGTCGATGGTCAGGCCGCTGCTCTGGGCCAGGTTCTTGTTCTGGGTGTCGGCCTTCGCCGCGACCGGGACGGCCGGGGTGTCGGTGGACTCGGCGCTGGCCGAGACGGCGCCCACGGTGGCGGCGGCGAGCGCGGCGGCGACGACGGTGCCGGTCAGCACCCGGGTGCGCACGGAGGTCTTCTTCATGGTCGGGCTCCTCAACGGATCTGCGGGGTGGGGTGGGACGGGGCGGGGGGGTTCGGGGGCCGCCGGACCGTTGGGGGGATCGCCCGGCGGCGTGCTTCGATCCTCCGCCCGGGGAAGGGGCCGCCACATCGACGGTCCGGCGCGGACGTCCGGGCATGATGGTGGACGGCGGCGTCAACCGATCGGCTGATGCGGGCCCGGGCCGGACGGGTCACCATCGAGGGATCGACGCAGGTCGGTGTCGGTACGGACCGAACGGGCCGGTACGAGCCGGTACGGGCCGGTGCCCGCCGGAGCGGGCCCGTCCACCCGCCGGAGCGGGCCCGTCCACCCGCCGGAGCGGGCCCGTCCACCCGCCGGAGCGGGCCGGTACCAGCCGGAGCCGACCGCGCCCGCACCACCCGTTCAGCCAGGAGCCACCCGTGCAGCAGCCCCGCCCGACCGCCGGCCGCGACACCGGCGACCCGGACGCGGGCCGGTTGGCACTACTGCTGGACTCCGCCTTCCTGGTGCTGCTCGCCGCCTCGCTCAACCGCTACCTCACCCACCACTCCGGCAACGCGCAGGCGCCCTGGGTGATCGGGCTGAGCGCGGCCCTCGCCGTCGCCCAGCCGGCCGGGTCCTGGCTCGACCACCGCCACCCGCTCGCCCCGGGCCGGCCCCGCCGGTGGCCACTGGCCCTGGTGGTGGTCCTCTGGGTGGTGCTGGTGCTGCTCGCGCCGAGCTTCGCGTGGTGCGCCGTCCCGCTGATCTACACCGTGCTGCGGGCGCTGCCCGCGCGGGCGGCCATCCCGCTGGTCGGCGCGCTGACCCTGCTGGTGGTGATCGCCGAGATCCGGCTGCCCGGCGGCGCCGACGCCACGCTCGTCCTGCTGCCGCCCGCGGTGGCCGGACTCGCCACCGGGGTCTTCCTCTTCATGGCCCGGCAGGCCGCCCGGCAGCGCGCGCTGATCGCCGATCTGGTCCGCACCCGGCGCGAACTCGCCGCCACCGAACGGCGGGAGGGCACCCTGGCCGAGCGCGAGCGGCTGGCGATGGAGATCCACGACACCCTGGCGCAGGGCCTGTCCAGCCAGCAGATGCTGCTCCAGGCCGCCGAGCGCACCTGGGACACCCACCCGGCGACCGCCCGCACCCACGTCCGTACCGCCGCCGAGGTGGCCGCCCGGAACCTGGCCGAGGCCCGCCGCTTCGTCCACGACCTCGCCCCGGCGGAGCTGTCCGACGGCCGCACCCTCGACCGGGCGCTGCGGTCGCTGGCCGAACGGGAGTCCGCCGAGAGCGGACTGCCGGTCCGCTTCCACCTGGACGGCACGCCGGTACCGCTGCCCACGGCCGCGCAGTCCGCGCTGCTGCGGATCGCCCAGGGTGCGCTGGCCAACGTCCGCGAGCACGCCGGGGCTTCGGCCGCCGCGATCACGCTGTCCTTCCTCGGCGACCAGGCCGTGCTGGACATCGCCGACGACGGACAGGGCTTCGACCCGGAGGCGACCGGACCCGGAGGCGGGCGCGGGTACGGCCTGCCGGCGATGCGGGCCCGGCTGCGGCAGCTGGGTGGCAGGCTGACCGTGGAGAGCGCTCCCGGCGAGGGCGCCGTCGTCTCCGCCGCGATCCCCCTGGCGCAGCGGTGGGTCGGGAACACTGATGGCCCGGGGCGCCGGTGAGTCGGGGCCACCGACGACCCGGAGCGGAAACGACCTTGGAGCGGAAATGAGCACGACTCCCGTCCGGACGGCTCCCGTCCGCCTGCTGGTCTGCGACGACCACGCCGTGGTGCGGGCCGGGCTGCTGGCGTTGCTGGCCAGCGCCGGCGACATCGAGGTGGTCGGGGAGGCGAGCACCGGTGAGGAGGCCGTCGCGCTGGCCGCCCGGCTGGCGCCGCAGGTCGTGCTGATGGACCTCCAGCTCGGCGACGGCATCGACGGGGTGGAGGCCACCCGGCGGATCTCCGCCGTCCCGGGCGGGCCGCACGTCCTGGTGCTCACCACCTACGACACCGACGCCGACATCACCCGGGCCATCGCCGCCGGCGCCACCGGCTACCTGCTGAAGGCCGAGCGGCCGGAGGAACTGTTCGCCGCCGTGCACGCGGCCGCGCAGGGCCGCACGGTGCTCTCGCCACCGGTCGCCTCCCGGGTGATGGCGCAGATGCGGGCGCCCGCGCCACAGCTGACCGAACGCGAGCAGGACATCCTCGAACAGCTGGCGCAGGGGCTGGGCAACCGGGAGATCGCCCGGGCGCTGTTCATCAGCGAGGCCACGGTGAAGACGCACCTCGGCCGGATCTACGACAAGTTGGGCGTGGACACCCGGGCGGGCGCGGTGGCGGTGGCGAAGGAGCGCCGGCTGCTGCGCTGAGCCGGCCCGCTCCCCTCGTTCGGCTGCGCTGGGCGTCCACCCGGTGTCACTGCGTGCTGCCATGATGCTCGGAATGTCGGATTCCGGGCCGGTCTCCGCCTCCGGACTCCGACGTCCCGGCGAGGTCGGCTCGGGGCGCCGACGCCCTGACGCGACCCCAAACCCCTGGTCCCGGGCCTTCTCGACGCTCACCGAGGGCCCCGTCACAATGTGGACGTTTCGTGGATTCCGCTATTGACAAACCAACCACGCGGTTTGTTAGTTTGAGATCAACGACGTCCCCGGGGTGGGGGCTCGCCGGGGCCTGTGCGGACCGCTCTCGCCGGAGGGTGTGGCCAGGGGGACGGCGGGTTTGCCGGGGTGTCGGGGGGAGCGGCAGCGCCGAAGCCGCGCGACGAGGCGGCGTGGAGCGGGTCCGGGGGGACTCGCTCCACGCCTCCCCCGGTCTCCTCCGACAGAGCGTCCGGCTTCTCCGGCGCTCTCCGGCGCCTACGCCAGGGCGCTCCAGTACGGACAGCGGACGTACGGCAGCGGCGGCGCGCACTGGTCGACGCTCCCGGACAGCACCGGGCCCCGCTCCGAGCGGGCCACGCCGGGCGAACTCGCGGTCAGCCCGACCTCGCCCGACTCGCCGAAGCGCAGTGCCAGCCGGTAGCCGTCCGGAGTGGTGGCGGCGACGCCCGGACACTCCCGACCGGCGTTCAGCGAGGTGATCGTCCAGCCGCAGCGCCGCCAGTGCCGCTCCACCACGTCGGCCAGCACCGCCCGTCGGGGCAGCGAGACGACGGTGAGCAGGTCCCGGCCCCGGGTGACGTACCAGAGCAGCTCCGACTCGCGCCCCGGCAGCGGCAGTCGCGCCCCCGCCCGGGCGGGCGCCCCCTGCCAGACCGGCGCCGGCCGGACGGCGTCCAGGGTGTCCTGGAGCAGCGTCTCGCAGCGCTCGGCGGCGTCGAGTTGATCGACCGCCACCCCCGGCTCCGCCCCGGACCCCGACCGCCGGACCCGCGCGGCCCCCGCGCTTCCGGGACCACCGCCCGGGCGTCCGACGTTCAGTTCGGCACCACCTGACTGCACAGGGCCCCTCCGTACTCCTCCCGGTGTTCAACCCGGGCAGGCATTCCGTCACTGCTTGGACGGCGGGCGGGTACGGGCAGTTCCCCTCCCGGTTCCCTCCCTCACCGTTCCCTCACCTTCGAAGTGCACTGCACGGTGCAGTTGAACCACTGATCTGCACCGTGTAGTTTACTTCTCACGCCGACCGGCCGGACGGAGACCGCCGACCGGCCGTCCACGGAAAGCCCTCCGACCCGCCGTCCGACCCGCCGTCCGACCCCTTTCGAAAGGACCCGCCATGCCCGTCATCACCGTCGGCACCGCCCGCATCCCCTACCGCGTCGTCGGCGACGGCCCCGACACCCTCGTCCTGGTGCACGGCACCGGCCCCGGTTCGGCCATGTGGGACGACCTGCTGGGCTCCTTCACCGACCGCTACACCGTGCTGCTCCCCGACCTCTCCGGCAGCGAGGCCGCCGAGGACGACGGCGCGCCGCTCACCCTGGAGGCCCTGGCCGGCCAGGTCGCCGCCGTGATCGAGAGCGCCGGCCGCGGCCCCGCCGACATCCTCGGCTTCTCGCTCGGCGCCGTCGTCGCCACCGCGACCGCCGCCCTGCACCCCGAACGGGTCCACCGGCTGGTCGCCGCCGCCGGCTGGATCAGCGCCGAACAGGACGAGTACCTGCGGCTCTCCATGGCCACCTGGCTCTCCCTCGCCGACCACCCCGCCGCGTTCGGCGGCTACGCCACCCTCACCGCCTTCAGCCCGGGCTTCCTCGACCGGATCGGGCGCGCCGCCGTCCAGGCCAACACCGCCTACATGCAACCGACTCCGGGCACCCTGCGGCACATCGCCCTCAACCTCGGACTGGACCTCGGCCCGCTGCTCCCGCGCGTCCAGGCCCCCGCCCTGGTGATCGGCTGCACCCAGGACGCCACCGTCCCGGTGGGGAACGCCCGCCGGCTGCACACCGCCCTGCCCGGCAGCGCCTACGCCGAGTTCGACACCGGCCACATCGTGATCGCCGAGGAGACCGGGGCGTTCACCGACACCGTCCGGGACTTCCTCGCCGCCGCCTGACCGACCGACAGGACGGCGCGGACGACGGCGCGCGGACGGTGCGGACGGGGGTCGCACCGGCCGGGGCCTCCGGCGCGTGGAGCACACCGTCGCCCGCGAGACAAGGCCCGCTCCAGAACGGCCGATTACCGCACATGGTGATTCAAATCAAATTGACTGAACGTCAACTCCGAAGGTGAGACTGCCTTGTTAGCGACATCCGCAAGGAGATCACCATGCGCATACTCTTCACCGGCCCCACCGCGGCCGGTCACCTCTACCCGATGGTTCCCACCGCCCAGGCGCTGCGCGCCGTCGGGCACGAGGTCCTGTTCGCCGTCGGACAGCCGGTCGACCTGATCCGCTCCGCGGGCTTCCCGGTCGTCGAGATCGGTGACGGCCGGAGCCTGCGGGAGATCATCGAGGAGCGTCTCGGCGGCAAGGTCGAGTACGTCAACCAGGACAAGACCCAGGACGAGATCTTCGACATGGCGGCCGCCATGTTCGCGTACTCGTCGCGGCCCGACCTGGACGGCCTGCTGGCGGCCGCCACCGACTGGGGCGCCGACCTGATCGTCCACGACTCCTTCCACTCCCCCGCACCGCTGGTCGCCGCCCAGCTCAAGATCCCTTCGGTGGTGCAGAACTTCGGCGCCAGCCCGGGCCGTTCCATGGCCGAGCAGGTGGCCTCGCACGTGTCCGACCTGTACGAGGAGCGCGGCCTGAGCGGCCCGGACATCGCCGCGGTGCTCAACCTCGGCCCGCTCGGCGGCGACCCGGACGGCCTGGCGATGCGCTACGTCCCGTACAACGGCGGCGGCGTCGTCCCGGCCGAGTTCCTCCGCAAGCCCGACCGCCCGCGCGCCGTCGTCACCCTGGGCACCGTGCTCGCCGAGCTCGACGGCGTCCGAGCGGTGGTCCGCCTGGTCGAGGCGGCGGCCGAGGTCGACGCCGACTTCCTGCTCGCGGTCGGCGGCGCCGACCTCGCCCCGCTCGGCACCCTGCCCGCCAACGTCCGTGCCCTGCCCTGGGTCCCGCTCAACGAGCTGCTCGGCCGTGCCGACGCGCTGATCCACCACGGCGGCTCGGGCACCATGCTGACCGCCCTCCAAGCCGGTCTGCCCCAACTGCTGCTTCCCCAGGGCGCGGACCACTTCCTGAACGCCGAGGCCATCACCGCCACCGGCGCCGCCCTGCGCTCCGCCTCCGACGCCGTCGACACCGAGCTGCTCTCCCGCCTCCTCGGCGACGCCGAGCTGCGCGACGCCGCCCGCCGACTGCAGGCCCAGAACGCGGCCCTGCCCAGCCCGGCCGCCCTGGTCCCCGCCCTGGAGGACCTCGCCAACCGCCGCTGATCCACCGCCACCTCCGGGACACCCGGCGCACCCGGCGCACCCGGGCAGGACACGACGGCCGCAGGTCGACCGACCTGCGGCCGTCGGCTGTCTTCGGGCGACGGGGTCGAGCCGAGCGGGACCGAACAGGACCGGGCCGAGCCGAGCGGGGCCGTCGCCCGGTGCGCGCCTCCGCCGACCGGCTCCGCCCGCCGGATACCAGCCGGACGCACTCGGCAACCAGATCGATCTCGGCCACTTCGACGAACCCCCGCCCCGGGCCCGGTGCGTGGCGCCCGCTCAGTCGCTCCGGAGCCGGGCACCCGGCCCGGCGCCGGTGGCGGCGGTGGCGGCGGTGGCGGCGGTGGCGGCGGTGGCGGCGGTGGCGGCGGTGGCGGCGGCACTCATGCGGGTGTCCTCCGTACCGGTGGTGCGGCCGGCGGGGTGCCCGGTACGGCGCCCGGCCGCGTCCGGTCCGGCCGGGGAAGCAGCAGCGGGGTGGCGAGGATGAGCAGTCCCGCGACCGTGAGGACGGTGCGCGGGCCGGTGACGCCGGCGAGCAGCCCGCCGAGCGCGGTGCAGACGGCGATGGACGCCTGCTGCCCGATCGACCAGGCCGACAGGGTGCGGGCCACGAGGTGCCTGGGCGTGCGTTCGAGCCGGTAGGTGGCGAGCACCGGGTTGAACAGGCTCATGTTGATGATGATCGCCAGCTCGACGGCCATCACGGTGACGAGGCCGACCACGCCCGGGCGGACGAAGGCCAGGCCGATCAGCCAGACGGCGCGCAGGGTGCCGACGGTCCGGAGGACCCGGTCCCGGCCGTGGCGCTCCACGACCCGCCGGGCCAGCCGGGAGCCGATCAGCCCGCCGAGGCAGGGGGCGGCGAAGGCGAGGCCGTACTGCCAAGGGGCGAAGTGGAGTTGGCGCAGCATGAGCACGGCGAGCACCGGCTCGGTGGCCATGATCAGACCGGCGACGAGCATGTTGTTGAGGTAGAGCGCCCGCAGACCGGGGTCGCCCAGGATGTGCCGCCAGCCGTCGAACACCGCGCCGGCCCGGACCGCGCTCCCGCCGGTCGGCGCCGCGCTCCCGCCGGTCGACCCCGGGCTCCCGCCGGCCCGGACCGGCGCCTCCTCCCGGCCGCGGATCGCGGCGATGCCCAGCGCGGACAGCAGGTAGCTGAGCGCGTCGGCCACCACGGTGGTGACCGGCCCGAACCAGCCGATCGCCGCCCCGCCCAGCGGCGGCCCGATCGCGATGGAGCTCCAGTTCGTGGACTCGAACCGCGCGTTGGCCACGAGCAGGTCCTCCGGCCGCACCAGCGCCTTGAGGTAGGCCCCGCCGGCCGCGCCGAACGCGATCTTGGCCGCGGCGATCACGACCGAGACCACGAGCAGGTGGACGAAGCCGAGCCGGCCGAGGGCGTACCCGACCGGGATCGTCGCCATGGCCGCGAACCGGATCAGGTCCGTCGCGATCATGACCGGGCGTTTGCGCCGGAACTCCACCCATGGCGCCAGCGGCACCGCCACCAGCGCCCCCACCGCGGGCCCCACCGCGGACAGCGCGGACACCTCCGCGGGCCCGGCGTGCAGCACCAGTACGGCGATCAGCGGCAGTGCCCCGAACCCCAGCCCGGACCCGTACGCGCTCACCGCGTACGCCGCCCACAGCCAGCCGAACCGCCGGCCCAGCCGATTCCCACCCCTCATGCTCGGTGCGCTCCCTCGACGACCCGACCCCGGCCGAACAAACCGGAGTTGACCGGTGAGAGCCAACCGGGCGGCCCGGCCGCAGGTCAAACAACCGATCCACCCACTCCGTACAACCACTGGTTGTTCACTAGGGTGGGCCGACGTGGACCTCGAAGCAGTGCGCACCTTCGCCGCCATCGCGGAGGCCGGCCAGTTCCAGAAGGCCGCCGTCGACCTGGCCGTCACCCAGCAGGCCGTCTCCAAGCGCGTCTCCGCACTGGAGCGCGACCTCGGCGTGCGACTGTTCACCCGCACCCCGCGTGGCGCCGAACTCACCATCGACGGACAGGCGTTCCTCCCCCACGCCCGCGAGCTGCTGCGCGTCGCCGAGCGCGCGGTCGCGTCCGTACGCGCCGGCCGCCGCCCGCTGCGGGTCGACGTGATCAACTCACGCGGCGCGGCCTCGGGCCTGATGCGCGGCTTCCACGGCGCCCACCCCGACATCGACCTCGACGTGCTGATGCTGGTCGACATCGACACCGCCGTCGCCGCCATCCGCTCCGGCACGATCGACGCGTCCTTCCGCGCCGTCGCCGCACCCGGCCGGCCCCTGCCCGAAGACATCGAGTCCGTCCGGGTGCTCGACGAACCGCTCCAGCTGCTCACCGGTCCCGAACACGCCCTGGCGGACGCCAGGTCGGTGACCCTCGCCGACCTGGTCGGCCACCGGATCTGGATGCCCGGCATCGCCCCCGGCACCGAGTGGGGCGCCTACTACGCCGACCTGGTCGCCGAGTTCGGCCTCACCATCGAGGCCACCGGCCCCAACTTCGGCTCCGACGTGCTCCTCGACACCATCGCCGACACCCCGGCCCTGGCCACCTTCATGAGCGAGCAGACCCGCCTCGTCTGGCCCGCCGGCCACGGCCTGCGCCGCATCCCGGTGACCGACCCGACGCCCCTCTACCCCCACTCCCTCCTCTGGCACCGCGACAACCCCCACCCCGCCCTACCCGCCCTCCGCGCCCACCTCGCCGCGACCGCCACCGCCCCCGTCACGCCGGACACCTGGACCCCCATCTGGATCCGCCCCCACTGACCGCCCGCCCCGGCCGGGAACCGCGGCAGCGTGACCACCGCCGGCTCGGTGTCGCCGCCGGCGAACCAGTGCCGCGCACCGGCTACCGCACCGGGCAACGTCGGCCCCGTCCACGACCGGCGCCGTCCCCGCTCGCACCGATCCGGCACGGCGGGGCCGAACCGGTCCGGACAACGCGAAAGGCCCAGGTCGTGTGACCTGGGCCTTTACTGCCGGAGCGGGCGACGAGAATCGAACTCGCGCTCTAAGCTTGGGAAGCTCATGTTCTACCATTAAACTACGCCCGCCTGATGAGCCGTCAGAGACCGCTCGATCCAGTGTCACTGTACCCCATTCGCGACGGTGGTTGCACAGGGGGTCGGTGGACGTGGCGGAGCACGGTGGGGCGGGTGTGGGGGCGTACTGTGTGGGCCGCGTACGAGTGCTCCGGTGGGTGGGGGCCGAGGCGGCGAGCCATGGTGCGGAATGTCCGGAACATCCCCTAACGTGACGCTGTCCCGGGGCTCGGCCGCCGGGGCGCGTGAGTACGGGTGAGTACTGGGTTAGGGATGGGAAGGGGATCGATGGAGCAGCGCGCCGTCGTTCGTTGTGCCGAGGGGCACCTGTTCAGCACCACCACGTTCCCGATGCAGAACCTCGGTCCGGGCCGGCTCGGCCCCGGGCGGTTGATCCGCTGTCCGCAGTGCGGACGGCTGCGGAGTTCGGTGCTGGCCGACGTGCGGGAGCTGTCGGAGCCGCAACTGGCGCGGGCGATGCGGCTGGAGGCCGCGGAGTTCCTGGCCTGACGGCCGGCGAAAGGGCAGGTGGGCCCCGGACGGATTCGTCCGGGGCCCTTTCTTGCACGTAACCTCGAAGCGTGCTGCTCTCTGACAAGGACATCCGGACCGAAATCGACCTGGGCCGGGTCGTCGTCGACCCCTACGACCCGGCGATGATCCAGCCGTCGAGTATCGACGTGCGCCTCGACCGCTTCTTCCGCGTGTTCGAGAACCACAAGTACCCGCACATCGACCCCTCCGAGGAGCAGCCGGACCTGACCCGGCTGGTCGAGCCGGAGGGCGACGAGGCGTTCATCCTGCACCCCGGCGAGTTCGTGCTGGCCTCGACGTACGAGGTCATCACGCTGCCCGACGACGTCGCGTCCCGGCTGGAGGGCAAGTCGAGCCTGGGCCGGCTGGGCCTGCTCACCCACTCCACGGCGGGCTTCATCGACCCCGGCTTCAGCGGCCACGTGACCCTGGAGCTGTCGAACGTCGCGACGCTGCCGATCAAGCTGTACCCGGGCATGAAGATCGGGCAGCTGTGCCTGTTCCGGCTCTCCTCGCCCTCGGAGCACCCGTACGGCTCCGCGCGCTACGGCTCGCGCTACCAGGGCCAGCGCGGCCCGACGCCGTCGCGCTCGTTCCTGAACTTCCACCGCACCGAGGTCTGAGCCGAAGGGCTCCGCAGAGCGCACGCACGACGGGCGGCCAGCCCCTTCCGAGGACGGAGGAGGGGTGGCCGCCCGCGGCGTTCTCAGGACCGCTTCGGGCTGGTGACGGCGACCAGCTCGGTGCCGTCCTCGGACAGCCGCAGCTCGGTGCGCAGCTCGGCCAGCTCGCCGAGGTGGTGCAGGTGGGTGCCGCCGCAGAAGATCTGCGCGCCGCCCTCGGGCAGCTCGCAGTGCCACTGGCGGCGGGCGGTGAGCTCGGGGCCGGGCACCTCGATGCGGACCGGGGCGTCCGCGGCGACCCAGGCGGCCAGCCGGGCGTTGACGGCCTCGGTGAGGGCCGGCAGGGCATCGGCGAGGGCCGGGAACTCCTCGGTGGCGTCCACCGTGAAGCCCTTCTTCTTCAGCGACTTGCCGAGCCGGTAGGTGTCGGTGCTGGCCGCGGTGTCCATCACCGAGCTCGCCATGGCGAGGCTGTCGAAGTCCGGGTGGCCGAAGGCGTCCGAGCGGCCCGGGTCCTTGCGCCAGCGCGGGGCGAGCGCGGCGTTCAGGGCGAGGGCGAGCAGGTGGCAGCCGCTGTGCGAGGCGCTGAGGGCGCCCCGCCGGTCGGCGTCGACGGCGAGCGCGGCGGTGCGGCCGACGATGTCGCCGGGGTCGCCGCCGAGGACGTGCAGGACCAGCCAGGACCACTCCTCGTCGCCGCGCCGGACCGGGATGTCGGCGCCGACCAGCGGCTCCCCGCCCTCCGGGCCGACGGCGCCGGTCAGGCAGTCGACGACGGCCAGCTCGGTGCCGTCCACGGTCAGGGTGCCGAGGTCGGCCGGCTGGTCGGGCCAGGTGTGGTCGAGCGGGTGGAACGGGGTCGCCTCGGTGACGACGGCGTACCGGCCGTCGGCCAGCGGGTGCACCGCGAGCACCGGGGACTCGCCGGTCACCGCCCCGGCCGGGAAGCTGACGTGGGTGGTGGGGAGGGTCATGCCTGGCTCCGGTGAACGTGGGACGACGAGGGTGGGCGGGCCCGGCGCTCGGCCGTGACCCGCCCCCATTCTGCCCTTCGCGCCTGGAAGCGCCTCAGCCCGTCGAAGTCCGCGGCCGGTCGAGGCCCGCGGCCCGTCGATGCCCTGGCCGGAGCCTCTCGCCCGTCGAGGCCCTCAGCCCAGCGTCGGCAGCTTGATCAGCACCAGCAGCGCGACCAGCTGTATCGCCGCGGCCGCCGCGGCCTTGCCCCACGGCAGGTCGTGCAGCCGCCGGACCATGCTGGTCAGCAGGTACGCGCAGAGCATCCAGGTGGCCCAGCCGACGACCTGGACGACGGCGCTGCCGGAGGGCAGCACCAGGTCGAGCAGCAGCCGGGGCGCGTCGGTCAGCCAGCCGATCAGCGCGGCCAGGCCGACGGTCGCCTTCCACGGGCCGTCGCCGCCGAGCTGGCGGGCCAGCGCGTAGGTGACCCCGCCGAAGAGCGCGCCGGTCACGGTGAAGCCGATGGCGGCGGCCAGGATGCCGGTCAGCGCCACGGTGAAGGTCGAGTTGACGATGTCGTCGTGGGTCAGCCCGATGCCGAGCACCGCGAGCGCGCCGTACAGCAGCGAGACGGTGAGGGCGGGCAGCCAGACCTGGTGGTCGCGGGTGCGGTCGAAGACCGCGGTCGGGGAGCGGAACAGGCCGGTGAACAGCTCGCGCCAGTGCGGCCGGGGCCCGGCGACGTGCGGGGCGGACTGGCCGCCGGCCCGGTAGACGGCGACGTTGTCCTGGCCGTACGGCTGCTGGTCGTACCCGTCGTACCCCTGGTCGGGGCCGTACCCCTGGTCCGGGCCGTACCCCTGGTCCGGGCCGTAGCCGTGGTCCGGGCCGTAGCCCTGGGCGGGCCCGTACGGGCCGCCGGCCGCGTACGGGTCGCCGGTCGGGAAGGCCCGGGTGGTGCCGGGCCGGTCCGCCGCGTACGGGTCGTACCCGTCCCCCGCCGGGTACCCCGGACCGCCGGGCGTACCGGGCGCGCCACCGGGCCCGCCGGGCGCCGCCGCGTGCGGGCCCGTGAAGTACTCCGGCCCGTCCGTCCCCCCGTGCCCCCCGGGCACCGACGGCGGCGGAGGCGCCGACCACCCGCCGTGCCGCGGACGGTCCGCACCCTGACCGCTGTCGTATCGATTACCAGCCACGGTCCGAAGGTACCCGCCCGGCCCGGCCCGCGGCGGCCCCGGACGGGGCCGGGGCCGGTTTGCAGCGAGGCTGAGACGAACGGGGCCGAAAACCCGCCGGACCGGCCCCCGGGAGCCCGATCCCCGGAAGCCGAGGAGCTCTTGCCCCCGCCCCCGCCCCCGCTCCCGCCCTCGTCCCCGCCCCCGGAAGCGCTACCGCTGCGCGCCGACCGACGGCCCGTGCACCGCCGCCGCCGCGCTGGTGCCCGCCGGGCAGCCGCCCGGCCCGGCCGTGGTGCGGACGGCCCCGACCGGCAGCAGGGTGCCGCAGGCGATCCGGATGCCGTTCGGCAGCTCGTTGTCCGACTCCACGATCGCGCCGTCGCCGATCACCGCGCCGTCCAGCGCCGAGCGGTCGCCGACGGTGGCGAAGGCGCCCACGATCGAGTCCTTGACCAGGGTGTCCGGGCCGATCACCGCGCCCGGCAGGATCACGCTGCCCTCGACGATCGCGCCGGCCTCGACCACCGCGTCCTCGGAGACCACGGTGCCGCCGCTGAGCACCGCGCCCGGGTGGACGGTGGCGCCGGGCAGCAGCAGGGCGTCGCCGGTCGGGCCGGGGACGGCCGGGGAGTCGACCTTGCCGAGCACCAGGTCGGCCGAGCCGCGGACGAAGGCCGCCGGGGTGCCCAGGTCCAGCCAGTACGAGGTGTCGACGACGCCGCGCAGCAGCGCGCCGGTGGCCAGCAGCTCGGGGAAGGTCTCGCGCTCGACGGACACCTCGCGGCCGGCGGGGATGCGGTCGATCACGGACCGGGTGAAGACGTAGCAGCCGGCGTTGATCTGGTCGGTGACGATCTGCTCGGGGGTCTCCGGCTTCTCCAGGAACTCCAGCACCCGCCCGTCCTCGTCGGTCGGGACGAGGCCGAAGGCGCGCGGGTCCTCGACCCGGGTGAGGTGCAGGGTGACGTCGGCCCCGGCGGCCACGTGGCCGTCGCGCAGGGCGGCGATGTCGACGCCGGAGAGGATGTCGCCGTTGAAGACCAGGACCGGTTCGTCCGGGCCGCAGGTCAGGCCGGAGGCGGCGTTGCGGATGGCCCCGCCGGTGCCCAGCGGCTCCCGCTCGGTCAGGTAGACGAGCTCGATGCCGTAC